>JASFJY010000287.1:0-5166 GCA_050119415.1 Chromatiales bacterium
GGATACCTTGCGAATGATCTCACTGCGTGAGCGAATCCAGGTCGTGTAATTCCGAGCGCTGCGCTGCTTTTCAATGATGCCGATCAAGATATAGGGATAACGTTTGCCATCAGCTTTGTCAGTCCCGAGGCGGAAAAGTTGCTCGGCTGCCCCGTGTCGGCTTGCTCGCAAGAGGCGAACTTCTGGCTTGATCATCTGCATCCTGATGATCGTCAGTGGGTACCGATACACAGCCATTCAATGATCAAGGTGCATAAAGATTACGACTTTGAATGCCCCATGATCGCTGCAGACGGACGCGTGCTCTGGTTGCATAGCTCCACCAGAGTGATCCTCAAGGAGGGTAGGGTTGTCAGCCTGGTCGGCGTCATGGTGGCCGACAACGGACAGGGGATTGATGAGTCCCTGCGCGATGATATCTTTCAGCCCTTTGTGACCAGTAAAGAGGTGGGGCAGGGTTCAGGCATGGGACTCCCGGTGGTGAGCGGTATCGTCAAATCTTACGACGGGCATCTGCTGGTAGAGTCGACGCCGGATAGAGGGGGCAGTTTCGAAATATTGCTACCGGAGGCCCAGCATGATACCCAGGTCGACGAGCCGGCACAGAAAGCCTCAGGCATCGACATCCGGCTCGACGGCTTCAAGATTCTGGCTGTGGATGATGAGGCCCAGTTCAGCGCCTTCTTCGGGGAGTTGTTCAGTGGCGTCGGTGCCGAGGTGGTCTGTTGTCGCAGTGGTGTGCAGGCGCTGCAGATTGTCGAACGGTTTGACAAGCCGGTGAGTGGCGGTGAGCTGTTGACGGCGATTCGGCGTATCCTTGACCGTGGGTAGTGCCCCTTGCAGCGCGTCCATAGCAGCACAAAAGCCACAACCCGTTGGGGGTTCAGATTGATGATTTCGGCAAGACAACCACCATTGCCATCACATTTTTTTGGGCTAGACTGAACTTAAACAGCCGATTTTTCGGTCTCTTCGGTACTGCATGAAGTAACAAACAGCTCCTAATATGCGAGCTTTTCTCACGGATGGAGAGTACCTAAATGGCACCCCGGGTCTCGTTGAACGACTTGATTGCATCGATGGCCAATGCGGTGATCGAGGCGCAAGATCGCATCGAGCAGCATCAGATTGCCAACATCAAGCGCTACTTCGATAGCGATAACCGACCGGTCAGTGTCCACCTTCGGATGCCGTCGCTGCATCCCGATGCGGGTGAGGATGATATGGAGAGACTAAGAGTCCCGCTGCTCGCCCTGGTATCCAGCAATCAACTGAAGATCAAAGAGGTCGAAATAAGCTTCGATGCCGAGATTGGTGAGTTTGATGAAGGAGAAGTTGAAGAGGACCCGGCTAAACCCAAACAATGGAAAGATAAAGGCGCTATCAAGGCGGTCAAGGTCGATATGCGTTCTGGGGTGTTGAAGCGAGATAGAAAGAGCGCCCATGTGGTACTGAAAGTAGAAGGGGGCGAACCGACAGAAGGCATGGCTCGTCTTATTCATGAGCTGAATAAATTCATCTAGTAAGGAGAACGATCATGGCTGACGGATTAGTAAATATGTCGAGTCAATTCAAAGGTCTTCCCATGGGAGACCTGATCGGTGGTCCACTCGATGCCGCCTGTGATGCGCAGATACGACTCGCCGGCGCGACTGCAGACTTCATCAAGGTGGTCGGATTTTTACCTCCGGCTGATGGAGAGGACAAAAAGAACGGCACTGGAGATGTTAGAACCGCCATCTTTAAATTCAATCGACCGGTGGAGATCCCGGGGGAAACTGCCCCGGCTGTACCCGGCGCTCCGAACGGTACCGAGATAGTTGAGTTGGAGGTGCCCATGCTGGCGCTGGTCAAGATCCCCAATCTCAGCATCAATACCGTCGATGTCACCTTTGACATGGAGGTGAAATCCTCCACCAGCGACAGCAGCAGCTCTGATGAGCAGGCCAGTCTGGAGGGGCAAGCTAAAGTTGGCTGGGGGCCTTTCAGTGCATCGGTCAAGATTCAGGGTTCAGTCTCCGCCCACCAAGAACATACCCGGACTTCCGATAACTCAGCGAAATACCATGTGGAGGTGCATGCCCAGGACGTCGGCACGCCAGAGGGATTGGCTCGGGTACTCGACATTCTGCAGACCGCGTCGGTGCCCAAGGCGATAACCCGTCAGCCGGCAGCAGCCTCTTGACGCTGGCGTAGATTGAGTACAACTGCCAGGTATGCCTCATGTTTGATATTGCCGATGTACGGTTCATCAAGCGGATCGTCATCGGTAGCGACAATCCTGAGCGGATGAAGACGGAGGAGGAGATCAACGAGGCGGTTGCCTTGTTGAATCGCTGCTTAACCGATCTTCCCAAGGGTACCATCATAGGCACGGAGAAGAACTTCGCCCTACTCAACATCGGCGAGCATCAGGTAGTGTTTCAGTATGTGGTCTATCACATAGGTTTTTCCAGAAAACCCTTCTGGATCGAGTGAGTGTGGGCAGAGGCCAGACAAATAACGGTAATAGCACAAAATGCCGATCAAGACCTTCGATTCACTGTTGAATGCCCTCTCTTCATCCGTGACTGAGGCACAACGGCGCCTCTCTGAACGCCACCAGGGACAGCTCAGGCGACTCTACAGCGATGAGAGCGGACAGAGTCTGACCTGGACCTTCTATGTCCCATCGGAGGAGGATGACAGCCATTATCGTCCGATTGAGCTGCCGTTGGTAAGTCTTCGAAGTTCACGTGAGCTGACCATCTCTGAACTCTCGATTGAGTTGAATTGCCGCGTAGAAAACGCTTCCGCAAAGGATCTTCGGCAGCTGCAGTTACACCCTCAAACAGCAAACGAGACACCAGAAGAGAAAGAAAGGGAGATTGAAGACCACCCGCTGACTCTGCTTGTGAGAAGCGCGAGAGAAGCTTTGTCGAAATATCTGGCAAGGATTCAAATTCATCTGCTTACCAGCACCTCTCAAGGCCGTGTGTTGGTGGATAACCAGGAACTCAAAAGGTTCGATCTTGATGACGACTCTTAAGCCCTGGACAGCATGGAGCGTTACAGTGCGAATTATGAACTCTCTATACTCTTACGAGCGTCTGCGCTTGCTGTTGTCGCATGAAGAGTCGCAACGTCTGCTTGACTTGCAGCATTCGACAACCGCTTTAATCGCCAAACAACAGATAAAGAGGATTATTAGGCTGACCCTTTTATGGTTGGTCGGCTTGGCGATTCTACTTTTCACAACTACAGTGAAGGATTAACTTCACGGAGGAAGCCGATGAACTGGAGAATCAGATCTTTTTTTCTAATCCCCTTAACCGCAGTCGCCATCGTCTTCTCGAGCGCACCGCCATCCTCGGCAGAGGAACAGCTGATCGGCACTTGGGAAGGGGCAGTCTTTGTCAATGACAAACCTATTGGGGTCGATCTCGAGATTACCCAGATCAGGACCAACACCAACGGTGGTGTCTTCCATTACGGAGAGCCGCGCGCCTGTCGCTTGAATATCGCCTATATCACCGTTAACAAAGGAAGCTATTGGTTTGCCTTGAAAGAGTCGACGGGCGGCTACTGCGACAAGCTAGAAGGCAAGAGAATGCAACTGGTGCCTGTCGTCGATCAGTCTGCACTGAACTACGAAATCGAAGCGAGCCGGTTGGGAGCTGAGAAAGAGACCGGCACACTACAGAAACACCTTTGATCTGAGTTTCTGATAACGCACCTGATCCTCAGGGTTTCGGTGCAGCTTGCCGCACCGGACAATCCATTTTCGAACAGATCGCTTGCGCCTTACAGATAGTTTTTGGTGTAGTGCAACAGCTGAATAATTCGCTCCTTTACCAGGCTACTGCGATAGTCGCCTACGGATATATACGCGGAAGTGCCGAATCGATCGCGGGTCCAGTTGCCGACAATAAATTGAAACTCCGCGTCGCGAAACGCCAGCCACATTCGCTGTGAATCTCTCAAAGCCTGCTGCTGCGAGCTGGGTAACTTCGACATCAGCAGACCGTAGGCCGTATTGAGCTCTTTGTCGAGAAAGTTCAGATAGGTCCCATAGGCTCGTGCTATCTCCCGGCCACCCCCCCCGGACATCCCGACCATCTCTTCATAGGTTGCCGAACGAGCGATAAACTCAGCCACCAAATCCGGCGCATCCGGGTTATCGATGGCTTGCAGCGGCAATGAGAATAAGAAAAAGACTAGCCAAAACAGGAAACCGTAGCTTTTCGTTACACCTCTCGCTATTACGATCACCATCTTTCGTACACAGCCTTTGAATAGATCTTCCACTCCGCATGTCGGCGGTTTTTCAATCCCTCATTGACTCTACCCTGTGATTTGTTCCAGGCCTTCCAGGCCTGCTCCAGGGTGGCGTATGGGGTGTGGGCCCCGGGATCGTTGACCAGCTTCAGGACCGAGGATGATCGGAAATTGGCTATGCCGATGTTGAAGGTAAAAATCACCAATGCATCGAACTGGTGTTGTGCCAGTCCCACCTTCACCGCTGAGGCAACCGCATACGCGAAAGGTTTCAGATCATCCTGAAATAGGGCCTCTGCCTCCTGTTCGGAGATTCCGTCTTTATAGCGCTCCCACTGATTCTGCTGAATGAGATGCCCATAGCCGATGGTTGCCCCCTTGACCCAATGGTCGATCTGCTTTCCCGTCTGATCATCGTAGGGCTTGACGGCCAGGGTCTCGATCGACTTGAGCAGAGCAATCCCCTTATCGCTCACTCTCCACGAGCCCCCCGTCTCTCCACCGTTGTCTTCCAGCAAGGCGTGGAAAGTTGCCCCATGAGGATCGACTCTGCCGTCGGGATAGTGCATTTTTATAACTTTTGATTGAAATGACACGATGCCATCGATGGTCTCCTCATCCGCGAGACCACTCTCCTCTATAGGTGCGGATGCTCTATTGCTGATACGCCACTGGTTAAGTAACCGCTGAACCACTCTGACATCCTCTGGACGGTTATCTCCTGCCCGTCCTACAGATCCCTCTATCTGTTGCATCATCGCGCTTTCCTTTTCGTCCGTTTAAGTAATGGGTTAATCCGGCTTGTTAATCCCTTCCTACAGGCTGAATGATGAAGCTTCAAGACAGCATACTGAATTTACCACACTAGCGTCAGTCGTGCCGGCAGCGCCGGCGTTGCCCGCACCCGAT
>JASFJY010000288.1:0-5161 GCA_050119415.1 Chromatiales bacterium
ACAGCCGGGCGGCAGAGCTGGCTGGGCTGACAGTCTCCCGGGATGCATGGCTCCGCCAGATCGACCGTTTCTTGCTCTCACTCGGCACACTGCTGATCGTCTCCGGTATCGCCGCTTTCTTCGCCTGGAACTGGGCCGACCTCGGCCACCTGACTAAGTTTGCCCTGATTGAGACCGGTCTTGTAGCGGCGGCGGCACTCTCATGGTACTTCGGTATCGAGTCACTGGCTGGCAAAGCAACCCTGTTGGCTACCGCCTTGCTCACAGGCGTGTTACTGGCCGTGTTCGGGCAGATCTACCAGACGGGCGCCGACCCTTACGAACTCTTTCTCACCTGGTCCCTGTTGATTCTTCCTTGGACTGTGATCGGCCGTCAGGCGGGGCTCTGGATAGTTCTGCAGTTGCTGCTCAATCTAACGCTGATTCTCTATTATACCCAGGTACTGCATCCCCCCTCAGGCTGGTGGCAACTGACCCAGCTGCTCGGTCCGCTGGTCTGGCTCAGCAGCACGGTGATGGACTCCACACTGGCCAGCTACCTGTTCGCTCTAAATCTACTTGCCCTGGTCGTCTGGGAGTATGCAAGCTCGCGCAGCATCGACTGGCTGCAGGGCAGGCTCTTTCCGCGCCTGTTTGCTTTCATCGCACTGTGCACCGTACTGCTGCCAACCCTGGTCATCATCGTCGCGGCCAGCTTCGAAGAGCAGACAGGGCTGAGTACGGCCTCCCCGTTGCTGCTCTTTCTTGCCACAGCGGGCGCGCTCTACTACTACCAGTTTCGCCGGCACGACCTGCTGATCCTCACCTGTGCCCTGTTCGGAGCTATTCTGGTTCTTACAACCTTCTTCATTCGGCACCTGGGCATCGACACCGGTGGCTTGCTACTGATCGCCTTCCTGATCATCGCCCAGGTAGCGGGGGGCGCCTGGTGGTTGCGACGGATCGCCCAGTCGTGGGAGGCCGAGACATGACCCGCGATAGGATCACTCTCGAGCAACTCGTCGACACCCTGCATGCCGAGCAATTGTTGACGACCGCCCCGGACGCACTCGATCACCTGCCCCATCATCACCCCCAGCAACCTTGGTATATCCGCACCCTGGTGGGATTTGGCGCCTGGTTGGCCAGTTTGCTGCTGATCGGCTTCGTCGCCGGTCTGGGTGTGAGCGCTGGAGGCGGCTACAGTATTATCGGCATCCTTCTGATCGTCGCGGCCATCCTGGGCAGACGTATCGCAGAGGGCGATTTCCTTATCCAATGCGCCATGGCCTCGAGCCTCGCTGGCCAAGCGCTGCTGGCCTATGGCATCACCGATGCCATAGGCTACGAAAAGGTCGAGGTCTATCTTGGCGTTGCCTTGGTGGTAAGTCTGATTCTTCTGTTGATCTACCCCGACCGAATCCATCGTGTCCTCATGCTGCTGTTGGCCGTCGGCTGCACAACCGGTCTGTTCTATACTTACGAGGCCCAGGTAGTGATCCCCTTTTTCGCGCCTCTCCTGACCGGCCTGCTCCTGCTGCTGCAACTGCGAACACCGAAACTGGCATCGGGCCGCATCGGCCCTCTGCTGCAACCCCTGACAAGCGGTCTTATGTTGGGCGCTTTCGGCGTGTTGATGCTCTCCACTCTCTATCTACTGCCGGAGTTGGGGGTAGAGACCGATTTCTATCCGCGTCCCTGGATCTCTACACTCCTGTTGGGCGCCGAGTTGCTTTATCTGGCCTGGCTGATCGGGCCCGCCATCGTCGAAAACCATGACAGCAGACAGCTGACGCTGCTCTATGGAGTGCTCATACTGGTCATTGCCCTTGCTTGGTACGCGCCAGGCCTGATTCTGAGTCTCATCGTCCTTCTGCTTAGCACCCACTCGGGACGCGCTACCTTCGTCGGTGCAGGAATCGGTTTTTTCGCCATCTTTCTCGCAGCCTTCTTCTACGGCATCGAGGTCAGTCTGTTGACAAAGTCATATACCCTCATCGCCAGCGGCGCCGCCTTGCTCCTGACGCGTTGGGTACTGCTCCGGACTTTCAGAGTGAACGACATCAGGGAGAGCGGCCATGCCTAGATCTATCAGCCCGATGTTAGAGCGCCTGAGATACATTGTGCTGGCGGTGACGACCCTGGCAATTCTGCTCCTGGTCAACAGCCAGATTGTCATCAAAGAGAGGATACTCAGCGAGGGTGACACCTTGCTGCTTCGACTCGCCCCGAGGGATCCCCGTTCGCTCCTGCAGGGTGACTACATGGCTCTGCGCTACGCCATGGCCGATGAGGTGGCACAAGCGGCCAATGCCGCGGGAATCGAGGATGGGCGCATCGTCGTCGTTGTCGAACCGACGGGAAAAGCCGACTATGTCGGTCTCTATCAGGGAGAGACACTTGAAAGGAATCAGCACTTGCTGCGCTTCAGAAAGCGTGGCGATTCTGTGCGCCTGGCCAGCGATGCCTACTTCTTTCAAGAGGGGGAGTGGCAGACCTATCGCAACGCGCAGTACGGTGAGCTCCGGGTTGATGCCTCGGGGGATGCAGTCTTGGCCGGTCTGCGGGATTCCGCCTTCAACCGATTAGGCGAGTAGCCGGAGATTATATTAATCTAACGTATAAGGGTAGATCGCGCGAAGCCGCAATCTGAACCGTTTTTTGGACAAGCCCGATAGCGATCTTTTCTTCTCCGCATAGTGGCTTCGGCCGACCATCGGCTACAGCGGTTGCTCGCTATCGATGGCCCCACTGAGCCCTGGCGTTTGCCGTGTAAGTAAGAGCACAGGAGAAAATAATGCCCACCTGGAATACAGATGCCCAGTTTGTTGGCTTTGAGAAAATGTACAATGGCTATTTGCGAACACACGAGGGGATTTTTGATTACATATATCGCCATACAATAGGAGTGCCTCGTTGGTTAATCACTATTGGGTCAGAGATATCTGGATCAAGAAAAATAAGAGGAATCATTAAAGATCCAAAAGCAAAGAGGGCGCACCAAAAGAAAGTTGCCGAGATCGTCAACAGGGTTTCTGCGGATGATTCGGCGTACAAGTACTTAAAGGGCGAAATGCGGCTATTTTTTAAAGGGGATGATCCAGAGAGATTTGTCGATAACCTACTATCAAAAATCAATTCAACTGTACTTTCTTTTTCGAGTATAGAACGAATTTCTAGAAATTTCATAGCTGACCATGTTTGGGAGGGAACACATCATCCCTTCTGCTTGCTATACAACCTTGGGTTGCTAGGGGTCATTGCGAGTTCTGCGGCCGGTATGCGAAAAAAACAGTCGTTTAAAAAGCCTTATCAGTTTGATTAAAATTTCGAGCATATACTCCCAGTAAATCCGAATTCGTACTATTTATTTCATACTCACATGCGGATTTGAAATGTGTCGAGGAGCTCCCGGGCTACCTTCAGAATATCTATGCATATCGCTATGATAATCATAAGGAGAATGTTTTGAAGTTGGTGGATGACATCAAGTTCTGGAAAATCGAGCAAGATGTTTGATGCGAATGTTTTATTCGGGAGTGCGATAATTGCACCGATTAGCGCAAACTTTAATTGTTATCTAACAGTCATGATTACTCACTACTTAGAAATGAAATCGGAAAGCGAGCTGGTCGCAAAAAAAACACCTTGTGACATAGAGATTAAAGAGGCTGAAGTAAAGAACTATAAATTTAACAAATTTCTATATCAACTGGTCGGTGAACCTTGGTGTTGGACTGATAAGCTTTCTTTGCCTGATGAGGCATGGCAATCATATGCAGAGGCAAGCAACCTCAGAACGTGGGTTGCCTATGTTAGGGGCAGCATCGCTGGGTACTACGAGCTGCAGTGCCAAAGTAATGGTGATGTTGAGCTTGCTTATTTTGGTCTTGCTCAAAAATTCATTGGCAAGGGATTTGGTGGATACTTGCTAACCCATGCAATACAATCAGCGTGGGCAATGGAAAATACCAAGCGGATATGGGTGCACACGTGTTCACTCGATCACCCTAGTGCTTTAAACAATTATGTATCTCGTGGTTTCAGCGTATATAATGTGGTCAGCAGTTATTAACACGACTGACTCAATCGCAAATCTGCATCTGTACAGCGAGCTTGATGCGAACAGCTCGTTCCCGGATGAAGCATTCGGGCTAGTAGTCGAGGCGCATGGCGTTGAAGATATTAAACAATAGATGGGGATGCAGGATTGGAACAACAAGTAATCGATCTGGCGGTATTCGTACAACACGAAGTCGGACAAGTCTACTCTGCATTCGACTATTTTGTGCTGGTCGTCAATGCCTTGGTTTTTATTTTCTCATCTCGCATCGTAAGTAAGTTCGGCTACGCGCCGAGCGATAAACGCTACAAGGCATCCGTCTGGACACTGCGCTTGATCAATGTGGCGTTGTTTATACTCTATTTTTTGGCCGTTTTCTTCAGCTCAAAGGCACGCCCGCTTTCGATGACAGGCATGACCCTGCTGTGTGGCTATCTGCTCGCCCATCTGTTTCAACTAAATGCGCTAAAGCGTTACGGCCGGACAAGAAAGATTGCCGATGCTGAAGTGCTTTCGCACACTTACCAGTCGGAAGTCATCGGGCTGGTAGGTTGGGCGGTGACGATTGTTATCGCTTTTCTGATCATTATAAACGTTTGGGACATGACCAGCTGGCTACATACCACATCCGTGCTGGGGGCCGTAGTGCTCATTGTCTATTCTACCAAGGATGTCTGGGCGCCGGATAACATTAATGGGCTGATTCTGCTCTACAACAATGACGTGGAGCCGGGGGCGGTGGTGCAGGTCAAGGAACTCGATATGCTAGCGGTGGTAGTGCGAACATCGCTGACCCAGACCGTCTTCCGGGATCTGCGCAGGAAATACAAGATTCTGCTGCCCAATGAGCGATTTCGGGCTTGCAAGATCGAGATACTCACCAGCGACTCCAACGATAATCTCGACTGCTTCGTGGATTTCAAGATCGGTTACGGGTTCGAGAGCGCAACTATCGATGACTTTCTGACACAGGTTTGGCAGCAAGTCGCTGACGAGAGTTCATTGATTCAGACCGAGCGCGCGCCGAAGATCCGTATTGTCGAGAACGGTGATCACGCGGTGATCTGGCGACTCACCTATCGCATCAACAGCGCCTATCGTCTCATTGAAGCAGAGTAT
>JASFJY010000289.1:0-5141 GCA_050119415.1 Chromatiales bacterium
GTTGGGTATACGAAGGCGTACAGTGTCTGATTTACACAACACCCTGATTGTCTCTGGCAATTAGAGCGAGACGGTTATGCCCCTGGATTATCCAGGGGCTAATGAAATCAATTAAATACCCTATGACGACAGACATAAAATCTCTCGACTTTCAGGTCGTGCAGGTTCGATTCCAGCCTCGGGCGCCTGACCTTCTCAACATATAGGTCAGCTCTCATTGATAGGCCGCTACTGGTGCTGGGACTGCCCCACGTTAGATCTTTTGCTTTTGTAGCCTAATATTGATTAATCCGAATGTTTCGTCCGTGTATGCGGTGTGTAGGGCATGACGACCTCAAGTCTGCTGAAGCAAGGGTCTGATTTCCCAGACAAAGAGGACTCGGTGGCTGTGGATACCCATACTTTTTTTCTGCACCTTCTACTGATCCTGATGGTTTCGCGTCTGTTGGCAGAGCTGGCGGCACGCCTTAACACTCCTTCGGTGATCGGCGAACTCTTTGCCGGAGTTTTGCTGGGGCCTAGTCTCCTGGGTTGGATCGAACCCACCACCACCATTCAGCTGTTGGCGGAGATTGGCATCATCCTGCTGTTGTTCAAAGTAGGTATCGAAACAGATATTCGCCGTCTTATCCATGCCGGACGCCAATCGATGATCGTAGCCTTCGGTGGTTTCCTCGTGCCTTTGGTCGGCAGTTTCACACTCGGTTACTCGGTCTTCGGATTGAGTGGCCTGGTGGCACTTTTCGTCGGCGGCACCCTCACTGCTACCAGCATCGGTATTACCATTAGAGTTCTTTCCGATCTCGGTCGTCATCAGGAGAGGGAAGGGGAGGTGGTGCTGGGGGCGGCTGTATTGGATGACGTCATGGGCGTGGTTCTGCTGGCAATCCTCTACGACTTCTCAGTCAGCGGTGGTGTAAGCCTCATGAACCTCAGCAAGGTGCTGACCTTCATACTGCTGTTTTTCCTGTTAGCGCCCATCGCGGCCAAGTTCATCTCTCTGCTGATCCGTCGTATCGACGGCTATTCGGACGTGCCGGGTTTGATTCCGATCACGATCATTTCGCTGGTGCTGTTTTTCGCCTGGCTGGCGCATGTGGTGGGTGCGCCGGAACTCCTAGGTGGCTTCGCTGCCGGTCTGGCACTCTCACGCCGCTTCTTCCTGCCATTCGGCGTGGCCTTGCATACGGATAGGAAATTTGCCGGCCGCATAGAGATGCAGATGAATCCCATCGTTTATATCTTCAGTCCTGTCTTTTTCGTGACTGTGGGCCTTTCCCTAAACCTGCGCGACATCGATTGGTCTTCACCTTTTATCTGGATTTTTGCGCTCAGCTTTTTTATTGTCGCCGTTTTGGCCAAGTTTGCCGGTGCCATGTTGATACAGGCGAACTATTTGCAGCGGGTGGTGATCGGGATGGCAATGGTCCCACGCGGAGAGGTGGGTCTTATTTTTGCTGAGCTAGGGCGCTCCACGGGTATTTTCAACATGGAGGTCTACGCCGGTATAGTGATCGTAATCGCCTTGACAACATTACTGGCGCCCTTTGCGCTGAAATGGTTCTATAGTCGCTATGGTCATAAGATGGAGGCCATGTCGGATATCTCCATCTCGAGATAGTTTCGCTTGCGCATTTGCCTCGTTAACTGTCAGTTTTTCACATCGTGCCTTTCGATTACCTTGCATGAAAAGGCAAACGAGGTGATAGCCCCATGCAGGTACGTTTCCACTGTACTATTGAAGAGATCGAGCCATCATCCTGGGATCGTCTGGTCAGGGAGAACAATCCGTTTCTGAAACATGCGTTTCATGCGGCACTCGAGCGCCACGGTTGTGTGGGCCAGCACTACGGCTGGCAACCGAACCATCTCGTTCTCTACCAAAATGGGCGGATCGTTGGTATCTCACCGCTCTACATCAAACATAACTCCTACGGTGAATTCGTTTTCGACCATGCCTGGGCGGATGCTTACCGGCGCGGCGGCTTGGACTACTACCCGAAGCTCGTTGCTGCTGTTCCCTACACCCCGGCCACGGGTGAGAGATTGCTCATTGATCCCGATATTGATAGGTCCTCGGCGGTGAGAACCCTGGTTGAGTCCGCCCTGGAGTGGGTCCGGGAAAACCAATGTTCCTCCATGCACTGGCTGTTTACCACCGAGAAAGAGGCAGATGAGTTGCGTTCCCTCGGCATGATGGAACGCTTGGGTGTACAGTTTCACTGGATAAATCAAGGCTATGAGCGGTTTGATGATTTCCTAGAGCGCTTGACAGCCAAGCGACGCAAGAATATCCGTCATGAACGTCGCAAGGTGGCAGAGCAGAAGATCCGTTTTCGTGTGTTACATGGGCTGGAGGTGGGGGCAGAAGAGTGGCGCCTTTTTGCCGAGTTTTACGCCAAGACCTTCGAGGAGCGTTTTAGTTTACCGACACTTAATTTTGGCTTCTTCGCAGAGATCGGCAGAACGCTTGGCGATCGGGTGATACTGATCCTTGCCTATCAGGGCGACGAGTGTCTCGCGGGGGCGCTGCTCTATCGCAGTGATAGTGTGCTCTATGGTCGTCATTGGGGCTGTAGGCGAGAGTTCGACAGCCTGCACTTTGAAACCTGCTATTACCAAGGCATCGAGTACGCGATATCGCAAGGGCTCCGGTCTTTTGAACCGGGCGCTCAGGGGGAACACAAGATTTGGCGCGGATTCCTGCCTACGTTGACCCGATCCCACCATTGGATTGCCGATCTTCGCTACCGGGCCGCTATCAACGATTTCTTAAGTAGAGAAGGCCCGGCCATGGAGCATTATCGCTATAACCTGGACGAAAGCTCTCCGTACCGTCACATTGAGTGATCTGTAACTTAATGAAAAATAGGGGAAATAATAATAATTTCCCTAATGAATGAAATTTTTTTCATTTAAAAGTTGACTGATTCACTTAGTTAATCTAGGCTAAATACCAAGCTATTTAGTCGGAATTATAATTCTTATACCATTCTTAATACCACTGGAGGAGTAGCAATGAGACTTTCAACAAAAGGCCGCTATGCCGTTACAGCAATGCTTGATTTGGCCATCAACGGCAAGAATGGCCCCGTTACCCTGGCGGAGATTTCCGAAAATCAGGGTATCTCCCTCTCCTACCTTGAGCAGCTTTTTGCCGCACTGAGATCCAAAGAGCTGGTACGCGGCGTACGAGGGCCTGGTGGCGGTTACTACCTGGGCAAGAGTGCCGACGATATCTCTATCGCCAACATCATCTGTGCGGTGGACGAGTGGGTGGAGTTCACCCGTTGCGGCGGCCGGCAAAACTGCAGCGGTGGTGACCGCTGTCTGACCCACACCTTGTGGGATGACCTGAGCCGTGAGATTTTCGATTTTCTGGCAAGTATCTCTTTGGGTGACCTGGTCAGACGCAATCTGGGCAAAAAGGAAGAGGAAAAGTCGCTCAACGTGGTCGATGACGCGGATTCCGAGGCGGCCTGACCAGCTTTGCATAACGAACAGGTGGCGAATCACCATCGTTCGCCGCCGCTCGACAATGCCCCTGGCCTGTTTACAGGCCTCAATGATAACAAAGGTGGACTGTCCTGGCGAATTTGCTACTATTTGGCAGATTCCCATTGGACTTCCATCTGTGCTGTCACTCACTACTATCACTGACCTCATCCGCTGGGGCGCTAGCCGTTTCAATGAAGCCGGGCTCCATTTCGGCCATGGTACCGACAATGCAATTGACGAGGCGGCGGCACTGGTCATGCATGTTCTGCACCTGCCCCCGGATCTGCATCCCAGTTGGTTGCAGAGTCATGTTACGGCCGAGGAGCGCGAGCAGATCATTCGGCTCATCGGACGGCGCATCGATGAACGTTTGCCGCTACCCTACCTGACAGGGGAGGCCTGGTTCGCCGGTTTGTGTTTCCATGTCAACCGCCATGTCCTGGTTCCCCGCTCTCCCATTGCCGAGTTGATCGAGCAGGACTTCGGCCCCTGGCTCGATACGAACCGGCTCAAGCGCGTGCTGGATCTCTGTTGCGGCAGTGGCTGCATCGGTATTGCCACGGCGGTGCATCATCCAAGCTGCCGGGTCGATTTGGTGGATATCTCACCGCAAGCGCTGGATATCTGTCGGGAAAACGCTCAATTGCATGATGTGGAGGATCGACTTGAGGTCATTCAGTCGGACCTTTTCTCGGCGCTACCGGAGGCCCGTTACGATCTGATTCTGTCTAATCCCCCCTATGTGGGAAGCAGGGAGATGGCGAACCTGCCCGCGGAGTACCGTCATGAGCCTGGATTGGCCCTGCAGGCGCAGGAGGAAGGACTAGCGATCGTCAGGCGGATTCTCAAGGGGGCTTCAGACTACCTGGCACCCGATGGGGTGTTGGTTGTAGAAGTGGGAAACAGCGCTAACCTACTGCAGGAGACCTATCCTGATATTCCTTTTGTCTGGCTCGATTTTGCTAGGGGCGGTGAGGGGGTATTTCTGCTGGGGGCCCAGGATCTGGCACAATACGCAGGAACGATATAAGGGGGGCTTGGGTGCATAGGTACACAGCTGCCCAGCCAAAGCAGGCGCCAATAAGCGACAGGTAATACGCGCGATGAGTCTACAAAGAGCCCGCAGCGCAGAAGAGTACGTGGAGTGGGTCAAACAGGCCGTCTTTGAAGTGGACGACCTGCGTGATTGCTTTAATTTCCAGATGGATGAGATGGGGCGTTACCCCTCGTTCCTCGAGCCGCTGCAACAGAGCATCAAGGCCCTGCAGCAGTCGATGGTCGACGGCGAGTACCATTTCGGTCGAGAAGACCTGCCGTTCATGGACCTGGTCAATCGCCATGGGGACGATATTCCATTTGCAATCCTGTTACGTCAGATCAATGAGACTCATCGTAAGGGCATAGATGTAGATGCCGGATGACTGCCGCAGCCGGATTGCTTCACCCAGATCAGAGAGATTACATGGACCACACAGCCCAGTTCGACCTTGAATTGATATCCAAATACGACCAAAGTGGTCCGCGCTATACCTCTTACCCCACTGCCGTTCAGTTTCACGAGGGTTTTGACGAAGAGGCGTACAGACGGGTCCTGGTTGAGAGCAATGCGAACGCAAGCCCGCTGTCGCTCTATTTTCACATAC
>JASFJY010000290.1:0-5133 GCA_050119415.1 Chromatiales bacterium
CTATCAATAGATCTTCGAGAACATTAAGTTCATCATCGGGCCAGGCGTCTTGTTGAGTTGCTAGGCGTTGCAAAACATAAGAGAGTATCGCCTGTTTTCCCCAGTAGTCATGCAAGTTTTCTGCAATGCGGCTTGGACTCGCACGATGCGCTGGTAATTTGTCCTTGATCTGCTGCATTATCTTTCCATGATTTCGATAAACCGGAATAGTGCGGAATACCGAGGTCAGGTGTATCTGCTCCTCGGTATCGACCTGCGAGACCAAGTCACCGTCTCCTGCAATCATGGCCAAGGCATTGAGCTGGTGACCACGCCGACGTATTCGCTCACCCTCTGCTGCCGTCAAGGGTTCGTCGATGGTATCTACGCTGATATCCACGTGAGTTGTGGGTACAGCAAGCAAGCTTTTATAAGCAAGAATCCGGTGATGGACGATCAATGGCAGATCATGGTTGAATTGCTGCGCTAACACATCGGCACCATCACCGTAAAGGGTATAGGGGGCAATAAAGATGGTGAGACCCAGGATACTACTGTATGCATCCCCGACTTCCTCTATGGGCACGAGCACCACATTGTGTTTGCTGTGCTCAAGGCAGGAGGTATTTTCTTGACGAAAGAGGAGGCGTTCATCCACGGCATGTCCAGCAGCCTCAACAATGACAGTTGCAGAGTGCAGGAGCGCAGGAAATTCGCTGTATGTTAAATCGTAACTACCGTCAGCACGGGTTGAGCCCTGGCCGATCACTGCACCCACTCGCTTGACAATCACAGTGGCGGCTTCTAACGGAAGATCATTCGACTTCACAAATCCGCTCAGCCGGCACATGGCTAACGTATCACCGGCGAGTAGTACGGCTGCGAATAATATGAACCTCACATACCTAGCCATCCGCATCTCCACAATCAAGATGCGCGAACAACTTAGCCCCGAGTAATTGCGATCGACGTAATTGTATGCGCTTTTCCTGACACCCCGGCGCACTGATCAGAACAGCATTAGGTGGGTCTGCAAATTCGGGAGAGTACGTTATGACGAATGCGCCGGTTCGATCAGTTTCAACAGCCTGCGCAAGAGTCTCCCCTCGAAAATCAAGCAAATCAATATGAATTCGGGTTGCGCTTAAGGCGTCAATTTGACCGATAATCTGTTTGCTACGAGGGACCAGGGCATAGTCGATCCACGCTACTATAATTGCAATCCCTGCAATACACGCCGCAGCTGCCAAAATCGCATTAATCAAGCGGTTTAAGTTTTTTTCCGCAGAACGAAAGCGGCCAATGAAAAACACCACCAGTCCTGCGAAGACACCGAGCACCAACAATTGAGCCAGTACAGCTGGAAGTGGCACATTAAGGTTGTATAACACCTCTCGCACGGCGTTTACTGTTTCCGTGGGCCATGCGAGATAGTCGAGCGCTTCGGTCAATCCGTTCATTTTCGAAGTGTCTTATGCTGTGTCTGTAATCTTATTGTCAATATTCCAGTTATAAATAATCCGGTAACTCAGTAATTCATCAAGTTAGCTTCCTTCCAAGCGACCTCATGAAACATTCTGACTAAGTCGCGTTTAAATGTAGCCATAAACACTATTTTCGAGGGAAAAATCCACTGGTAAACAGTTACAATCACTCTCTGAACCGCTTATGTCAATACATCACTTTTGATTTCACTACTTTTTTACAGAATCAAAACAGGATTATACATCCGGCTAGCTGCATATCTTCTGTTAGCCGAAGTGAGATATGTCCGATAAGCGAACATCGAAGGCGCAGTCAACCTCAATATGGGAACTGGTGAAAGCGGAAATAGCCCGGTGTTTCGCGCTGCGCCTATGTGCAGGAGCCCAGTCCCCTGGGCGATAGGGAATCGAAAGAACTTTTCGTCAGCGGGAGCGGGCTCCTACATATCGCGCCAACCGCAACCTCAAATCAATGGGGCAGACTCACTGCAGTCCCACTAAATTCCCTCGCCCTCAGGGAGAGTATCGGGGTGAGAAAATTTAATAAGCTAGCGCCTTGATTTCTGATCTCCTCATCCTGCTCTTCTACCTGGGGGAGAAGGGACGCACGATATTCGATCATTGTCATTCCCTCGCGCTGAGTTCAAGAAAACCATCAGGCGCCAAAACAGTCGCCATCATGACTTCATTGATGTCTCGATGCTCACTCCACGTATAGGAATTTCGCTGCAAGGGGTCCAACCAGTATTCACAGATCTGCCTGCTGAGCGGAATATAGCGGCTTAGCGCCTTGAGTTCACGCCTGATGTTCTCTTCTGCGACTGATCCACCCTGTCCTGCATGTCGGCTGAGACGCTCAACAGCCTCCAGACCGATCGCCAAGCCCAATTCACGGAATGCAAGGCGGTATTCAGCCGGGGCCTGCAACTCATCGTTGGCTGCGTAGTGCCGCAGACCGGTATGCGCCGCGCCGAGCAGTTTTGTCACGAGATGACTATCTATTGGTGCGCCCAAATGTCTCAATTGCACCACCCGATAGGCGTCAACCAACAGACCGCCGATGCCAAGCGGATCGGGACTGGCCCACTGGGTTTGATTCGCCATTGTCTCATACTGACGGATAGCTTCCGATAAATTCGGTCCACTCGCCGACGATTGCAGCCTGGCTGCCGTTATCTGTATTTGCACTGCGGTGATATAGCCGTCCAATGGATCGTGCTGCCCCATGGAGGAGACCAGCGGATGGCTGAGGTCGATGCTCATCTTCCAATACATGCGTGTCGGTGGGCCACTGGTGGCTGGTTCGACAAACGCATCATGAGCAGAGGCGGCCAGTTCACGGGCCCAGAGATTGTAGCAGGATTCACCTGTCGCCTGGCTGAGCTGATCCAGGGCGTATATCCACTTGGCCAAGTAGTGGAAATATTGACCGTCCCGATCCCATTCCTGCCGTTCGTCGAAGGGGTCCCCTGCGCCGCGCTCGGGTAGCGGTTTGCCGATGCGCAAACCACCCCGGGTCGGATGGGCCTCACCCTCACCCTCTGCCAGATCGCTGATCCATCCATGGCGTGAGTCGTCCCGCCGATGCCGGCCCAGCGTGTGGTGCACCTGGTTCACCAGGCGCAGCGCGAGATCCCTGTAGCGCTGGGCGCCGGTGTTGCGCGCTAATCCAATATAGTTACAAACTGCGAAGGCATCGGTCCACAGATAGCGTCGCACCGGTCGATCGGAATCAAGACCTGTGCGCATGGCAAAATCGTTCATCAGGGTGATAGCTTGTTGAAACTGTGAATGAGACATTGAATCGAACTCCATGTGTATCTTCCCGCCCGACAGCCAGGGCCATAGCAGCAGGCTCAATCCAAGCACTTAAATTCGAAAACGGTTTTCGTTGGTTTTTAGACTGTAATTTCTACTCTATTGCCGTCTGAATCCAAAACAACTGAGTTGTCTCGCGTTGTTTCAACGTAATTGGGTATGAAGCTCAAGCTGTTTCGCGCCGCCATCGACATCTTCGCTTCTATCCCTATTCACGGCCGTCATCGGTTCTTGCAGCAACCAGACGGAAAATACGCTGCCCTCACCCGGTTGCGACTCAACGCTGATTTCGCCGCCATACTTCCTTACAAGGCCGTAGCTGATGGAGAGTCCGAGGCCTGTGCCATGGCCTATGCGCATATGTGAGAAGAAGGGATTGAAGATCTTGCTCTGTGTCTCTTCATCCATGCCGATACCGTTGTCTCTGACATGGACGACCGCTCCCTGCCCCGGCCACTCTTGCGTTTCGATCTCGATGCTGCCGCCCGCATCGTCAAGGGCGTGGACCGCGTTGACCATCAGGTTGACCAGGACCTGCTGCAATTCGTTCGGATTGATCCTGACCGGCTGAACATTGTGCAGCTTCAGACGCATAGTGAAATTGCGTGACTTGCGCATATGGTTCACCAGGGCCTGGGTGCTCTGCACCACCTCGTTGACATCGACCAGCGAAGGCGCGTCCCGCAACTGTTCCGGCTTTGCGTACTCCAGCAGGTTCTGAATGATCTCCTTGATACGGTAGACCTGCTCGATGATCAGATCGATCTCATTGCTGACCGGTTCGGCCTGCTCGCCCAGTTCATCCACCAGCAGATCGAGATTGCCGATGATAACGGCTGTGGGATTGTTGATCTCATGCGCCACACCGGCTGTCAATTCACCCAGAGCCGCCAGTTTCTCCGCTGCGATCAGCTGGGCACGTGTTTCGCGCAGCACCCGGATGGTGCTGACCAGTTTTTCATTCTTGCCTTTGAGTTCGATGGTACGCTCCTCGACCTTGTTCTCCAATGCCTCGGCCCACTCCTGCACCTGCTGATTGCGCGTGCGCAGGAGATCGAGCAGCACATCGAGCTCACGCGCCAGGGTGCCGATCTCATCCTTTGAACTGACCTGGCCAATACGCTTAGATCGTCCCTGCCGGGTGGCGTGCACCACGTCGCTCATCATCTCCAACGGCTTGAAGATCGATTTGGCGCCCAGCACAGAGACCAGACTGGAGCTGAATACCAGCGCAATAAAAAACAGTATGAGCATTGCCAGTGCCCGCCACAACGCGTTTCTCGAAGGGGCTTCGAGAAAACCGGCATTGAGCATGCCGACCCGCTCGCCGTCCACGTCGATGATCGGTTGATAGGAGGAGATATACCAATCATTGACAACAAAGGAGCGGTCGATCCACTTTTTGCCCTTGTCCAACACTTGGCTGCGTACCTCGTCGGAGACCCGGGTACCCAGGGCCCGCTCTTCTGGTCGCCGCGGCACATTGGTGGTAATGCGCACATCATCGAGAAACACCGTGACGGTTCCAATGCTCCCTTCGGGTAGGCTGCCGGCACCATAGACCAGGTCGCGGATGGTGTCGACGAATTCGAAATTGGCGTTCAATAGTACACCGCCGTCGAGCAGGCCCATGATCTGTCCGCGCGAATCCTTGACCGGGTAGAGGGCGCGGATCATCATCCCGCGCTCTTCGAGCTTACGCTCCGTCGGCTTGGCGCGCCGGGTGTCGACAAGCGGGAGCCTGACCCTCTCGGCCAAACTGGGGACGGCCTGTTCCAGGTCCGCCGCTGAAAAGATCTCGATAGCGACCCGCGGCCGCCCCTGCATCGCGGCCAGCAGTGACGGGGAGGTC
>JASFJY010000291.1:0-5105 GCA_050119415.1 Chromatiales bacterium
GCGATCGCGGCCTGATATAGCCATTCTGGATGCACACATGAACGGTTCGGATGAGGCAGGCTTCAGCGTCGCACGCGCGCTGCGAAAAAAATGGCCCAACTTGCCGATTATCTATCTTTCTGAGCACAGTGGAACCAAGCTGGAAGAGCAGGCCTTCGAGAAGGCCGAAGCAGAAGACTTTATCGCTAAGCATCAGCGCAATATCGAGGCGGTGCTCTGTTGGAGGATCAAGGCCGCGCTGAAGAAAAGACGTCAACTGACAACGGGGCCAGACAATATCATTGAAAGCGGAAGCCTTCGTATCGACCTGGTCAGCTGGGAGGTTTACTGGAAGGGCGTAAAGCTTATGAACCCCCATAATCCCAAACGGCCGCTGGCGCCAACACCACGAAAAGTACTGCGCTTTTTGGTTCAGCGCAGCCCCCGGGCGCTGACCACGGAACAGATCATTGATTTACTTGACGCGGATCCGGAGCGCTTCTCCTATGCCAACTACCGCCAACACATTAAAACGCTGCGCAGGGCATTTGAACTGGCCGAAGAAAACAGTGGCCATTTCACAGCCTTATGCAAGCAAGGTCGTGGCATCGCCACCTTTGGCGACCGACACGCCTACTACTGGAAGCCAGACAAAACATGAAGACAAAAGGTACCTTGTATCCGTTTTTCACCGTCTTCATGGCGATAGTCTTAATCGCCTATTTATGTTTACTGGGATACCCTGACATCGTCAGTTCCTACCAGATTCCGACAACATTTTTGTTACCACAATGGAAATGGACGCTGATTGCTCTTTTTTTTATTACGCTGGCTCTGGAATACCGCATCATTCGACTTCGCTGCAAGTTCCAGGTCGATGAAACGGCCCACATTAAACAGCAAGTAGAAGAGCTACTGGTTAATAAACGACATTTACAGGCAAAATCCCACATATATGCCGATCACGCAGATAAATTGAAGCTATTTATCAGCGACAAGCTGCTCGAATACATCGAGTATGATGAGAAATTCCTACACTTCAAGAGCATTGCCTCAGAGGTGCGCCATAATGGCGTAATCAGTTACGACAAAATCAAAACTGCACTAACGGCACAAATACAACAACTGGATGACAGCGAACAAGTCAAGCAACTGAATTCGGCGCTTGATAGCTTAATCTATTTGTGGGACCTGCTGGACCTAGCTACTGCCGACAACATTGCACTGCATATCGCCAATCAGGTGTGTGAGAGCGAAGAGACCATTTTTCAGTCGGAGCTGAACGGCGATGACCGCGAACCCTATCCTTCACAAAGCGCCTTTTCAGCTGAAACGGCACTTTACAAGTCAGTTGAGCGCTGCTTTGGGATTTCGCCAGGTGAAACCGCTTATCAATATATCAGTATTGACAACCACCCCCAGGCACGCTTATCCATTAACCCTGTCGACCAACTGCTCGGCAATGAAAATCACCTGGTACTGGCACTTGAAAACCTGATCAGTAATGCGCAGTTTTTCGCCGGCCAGCGCCGCTACAAACAAAAGCATGCGGGAATCGCGATTTTTCTCGACCAACATGATGATCATGCCCGCGTCCGTGTCTACAATCGTGGACCGCATATCGATAGCGACAAGGCGGAAAGTATTTTTCAACTGGGTTTTTCCACGCGCCGCAAAAAAGGCGACCATGGAAAGGGATTGGGGCTTTACTTCGTCAATGAAATCGTCAAGGGTTACGATGGAAAACTGGAATTTCGCAACATAGAAAACCACAACGAGGTGGTGTCACTACGCATAGAAACCTCGGAAGGTGAAATCATCACCGATGTCATCGAAATCCTCATGGATGGCGGATCACCCGTATGCCGAAAATCAGGAGAATGCCAGGGTGAATCTGTACTGAAGTGGAATTTTCATGGCGCTGTACAGAGCATAGAGATCACCCATCGCAGCGATCAGATCACTCACCCCATCAGCGAAGAAACGCTAATCGAGCGTGATGTCATCTACGATCCCAGCTGGCCAGCCTATCCGCGTTGGCTGCTTGAGGTTGGGCAGGAATATATGAAGACCCGGCTTAAATTCAAACCTTTGGATATCAGTGGAGTGGAGTTTGAACTGAGGCTACCGACACTCAACGCCAGGTTGGATGGCGATTTTCTCAAACCAGATGAAGAGACCATGGAGCACCAGGTTTCTCAGATCAAGGCGCGTTTTAGCAACCATAAGAATCCGAAGAAGTGAAATCCAGCTCATTCCAAGCGCCCAACGGCACCGCTCAGGGTCATCTGCGGGAAAGGAATCTCCCAGCCGTACTCGCTGCAGGCGTTGACGCACCAACGTTGAATGGCACGCCGCAGGCGATTGTAGAGATCTCCTAACTCGCCGCTGAAGTCGGCGATTACCGTGATATCGAGTGACGAACTGTTGGCCAGGGCAAACTCCACGCGCAGATTCAGCAGCTTTTCACCGTAGCCCTCCGCTTCAATGCGCTGCTGGATATAGTGTTGAAGCCTGTTCGGAATCTCATCGGTACTCTCGCGCTGTAGACTGTAGCTGATGCCAATGGTCTCCTTGAGACGGAAGTTGGTCGAAAGGTTGCGCGGCGAGGCGGCGAGAAAATCGGCTGTCTGGTAGGTCAGCTGCGCGCCGCCCCGCTCGACCAGCTGCACCATTTCGTGGGAGATACCGATCACCTTGCCACGAATCCCGTCACTCAGTATCACCCAATCGTCACGTTTACAGGGAAACCAGGGCTCCTCAGGACGGCTTGGGCGAGACTTGAGCCCCACCAGATCGTCGATCGGCACCCGCTGGCTGATGCCGGCCTCCGGATTGACCAGGGTGCTGTAGACATTGATCTGCTCCACCATCCAGGGGATGCCTTCCATGAGGATGCGTTCACCCTCGCGCACCGATCCGATGTTGAGAAAAAGCTGGATCTGGCTCCAGTACCTGGGCAACGCCTGGCGCAGGGTCCAGGCAATACCCAGCAGCAGTAGAATGCTCAGACTGAAAAGCACCCAATCCTCCACTAGATAGAAGACCACCATGGGTCCGAGAACGATCAGCAGGATGGTCAGGATGCGATGGATCAACTCCACCAGGCGGACACGGAAACTACGGTGTTTTTTGCGAAAGCCGGGCATGTGCCGCTGCATAAGGTTGTAGCTGAAGCGTGACAACAGCACGATCAGCAACACCACCAGCAAGGCCTCGGTAAGGTAGAGACCGCGCTTCTGAAAGAAGGATTTGAGATAACTCTGCGAGGCCTCGGTCAGTGAGGCCTCAGAGGCCAGCAGTTCGTCGAGCTGCAGCTGCGCCGACTGCAACTCGCTCTGCATGAAGGCGCGGTTCTTACCCCAGCTCTTGGCCATCGCCGCAAGCGTCTCCTTAAGCTGATCGCTCTCCGCCTGGTCCCGCAGCCGCTCTACATTGTTCAAGGCCGCTTCGACGATTGCCAAACGCTCGGTATAGTAGGCGATCTTCTCCTTCAAGTCCGACTTCTGACGGATGCGGGCAGTCATATCCTTCATCTCGTCGATGGCCGGCTTTAACAGAGCAAAAACCTCTTGCTGGAAATCGAACTTGGTCTCTTCCTCTTCGCGCAGTCTGCTCAGATCGACGCCCGCGGAGATGTTTTCCAGGTTGCGACTGGTGGCTCTCAGGTCGTCCTGCAGCGCCTTCAGCTCCTGCTGCAGCGCTTGCTTCTGCGCCTCCGACTGCGCCGAGAAGATCTGCTTGTTGATGGCTTCGATATCGCGTCTGAGATTCGCCTGCAGGGTCACCAGATTGAGCAGTGTCTCCAGGGTATGCTTGCCTTTGTCATCGAGAGCCCGCCCCGCCTCCTGCGCCGCCAGCGGCAGCAAGAGCAATAACAGAAACAATCCTGTAAACAACATCACCGCAGGATGAAGAGGGCATTGTGTTCTGAAGTTCATGGTTCCCCCCTTACCGACGGCCGGTTGACAGTGAGAATCGAGTAGCGAAGGTCGTTGACACTTTGTACTTTTCCAATATTCCAGAAATAACAGTTAAAAACCGTCAATTGATTTCGTTGTCCAAGCGGCCGGGTGAAGTATTCGGCTTAATAAACGTAATTCAGATCAGACTGTATTTTCCAAACAGGGTGATCACCGTGATCACGATACCCAGCGAAAGGTTGGTCAAAATCAACTGACGAATGAGTGTGATGGCGGAAACCGCCATCGGCATGTCGTGACTTTTAAGTGCGTTGCCCAGTTGATTGTAGGGGATGGCGTAGATGAAGACGAAGATAGCAGCCATCAGAGTGCCTCCTAGAGACATGAAGCCCAACCAGAACGTCGTCTCCTCTTCGAAATTAAAAAAGAGCATCCAATAACCGCTGGCCAGAATCAGCATCACTGAGAGCCAGACCCAAGGGAAAAAGCCATCGAACACCTTCAACATTAGCAGCAGACGCTCATTGGGCTCCAGGGCACTGTTCACCGCCCCCCGCAACACCATGATCGTGAAAAACATCCCGCCGACCCAGACAATGATACCCAGGAGATGCAACGCGAGCGCGAACGCCATGCTAGAAAACCTCATGTTTTGACAGGAGTTGATACTGTTATTGTGCCGAACCGAAAGCGAATCGCCAACCTCCTTTATTGTTGAAAATTCGTTTTTCACTGGGTAGACTATTTGGTTTCCTGCCGTTTGAGCGGCGGATGGGTGAAACGGCATCCGTTACGGGTGCCTTTTTATTTTGGGATTCGATCTGATGCCAGACTCACTGATGACAACCTATAACCGACTGCCCGTGGCTTTCGAGCGGGGCGAGGGTTCCTGGCTGTGGGATACCGAGGGTCGCCGTTATCTGGACGCTATCACCGGCATTGCTGTCTGTGGTCTGGGTCATGCCCACCCGAAGATCAAGAGCGCCCTGTGCGATCAGGCCTCGACCCTGCTGCACACCTCCAACATCTATCGGATCCCCCTTCAGGAGAGACTGGGCGAGCAACTGTGCAGTCACTCCAACATGGATCGGGCTTTCTTCGCCAATTCCGGCGCCGAAGCCAACGAAGCCGCCATCAAAATCGCCCGCTTACACGGCAACCGTAAAGGCATTAAGAAGCCATCGATCCTCGTCATGGAACAGA
>JASFJY010000292.1:0-5077 GCA_050119415.1 Chromatiales bacterium
GGCTTGCCATCGCTCTGCTCACTGGGATGAATTTCGACGTCTGGTTCACCGATGCTTACCAGTTATGGGCCGACTACCTCAGACTGCAGGCCAATCCTGCCGCCTGGGTCACCCTGTTGCCGTTTGTCCTCGGTACGTACATCCTGGCAGGCTTCATGCGTGAGCAGGTTTGTTTGTGACTCTATCCCTACAGCCGCACCCAAGGGGCGCATTTCGATGGTAACACGCTGGTCCTCCCTATATTACATCAAGCACGGTGAGCCACGGGGCACCCTGGATCGGACAGGCATCACCCCTAAAGGGAATTGTGTCGACTGCAGCCAATGTCTGGCGGTATGCCTAACCGACGTGGATATCCGCGAAGGGCAGCAGATACGTTGTATTACCTGCGGACTCTGCATTGACGCCTGTGATAGTGTGATGTGCCGCATCGACCGTCCCACCAGGTTGATCCGCTACGCCTCCCACAATGCGATTCAAAAGAAACAACAGCACAATGTCAGGTATGACCTCAGGTGCTTGCACCCCTTGTGCTGATCCTGCTGATTTTGCCGGAGTGGCTTGGAGTCTGCCCCATCTAAGCGGCACACCCTAAAGGTCAGGAAAATATGCCAACCGCTATTCGTGCGTCTGAGTGACGGTTCGATCCAGAACCGTTATGAGGTGAAAGTTTTCTATAAAACAGACCTAACCTGACGTTACCGGATCGCGATGATTGCGACAGCTCCTGTGGATGTAGTTGGGGGAGAAGTCCCTTCGCTAAACAAGTTCTTTCAGGGTTTTATACCCGCTGTAACTGGAATAATTATTACCGCTGTCTGGAATATGGGTCGCAAGAACCTAAAAGGAATTCCTGAGCGTATTATAGCTTTTGCTGCTTGTGTGATTTTGATTGTCGTAGGCGGATTTTTCGCCAGCTTATTCATTATCCTGTGTGCCGGAGTTGCCGGGTATTGATTGTTTCGAGAGTCGACGCAACGGCTTAACGGTATGGTTGCTGAAGTACAAGAGCCGAAAAAAATAGAAAAAAAGATGGTGGTAAAAAGTTCAATAGCACGACTATTATCCCCGCGCTTTCCGGTGCGGCGCCTTTATTAAGTGCTGATGTAGTTAAGGCAGAAAAGATGCTCATAACTTTCGCTGTTATGAGTCTTTTTCTGTTTGGAAGCAGCTTTGTTTTTATACCTCTTATTCAGGAGGTTGTTGTCGATGGGTATGGTTGGGTGACCCATAAAGAGTTCATAGATGGTATCGCGCATGGACAGGTAACGCTAGGGCCAATACTGATCAGTGCGACTTTTATTGGTTTCAAAATGGCAGGTTTGCTTGGTGCAACTGCGGCAACACTTTGTATTTTTACGCTGTCAGCGGTGGTTATGATTATTTGCGCGCACTATCTGGAAAGAAAAAAAGCTCAATTTTACTCAAGGCTGCTATGCGTGGTATTCGCGCAGCAGTGATCGGCATGATTTTAGCTGCGGCCTATGTGGTGGCTTCCACCGCTGAGATGAATAGGATTTCCCTACTGATTTTTACCGCCTCACTTGTTGCAATGCTTAAATTAAAATGGGAAGTGGCGATGATTATTCCCGGGGCAGGATCCCTGGGGCACTTACTGTACAGATAGCGACTCATACAGTGGGCGAAGGTGAACGCCTGCTAAGTCTATTTCACAGTGGTGCGAGCCTTATTTTGGCTATGCCGGAATTATTTACATAAAGAGAAGAATTAAAGTCATAAAAAAGAATTTGTAGCGAAATAGATTCTTAATTCATATGTTAATGAACAGTGTTAACAGTTAAGTGTTTATTACACCTAATAAAATATGACAATCTGTTAATTCGGCGTAACGTCGATTGAATTTACAATTCAAGCCTTCCTTTTTTATAGAAATCGATGTGTTCACTCCCAACATATTGTAAATAGAAGTCAATAGGTATTTGGCATCAGATATGCCTAACATATCTCGCTTGCACAAATGATCTGGTTTTACGGTTGGTGAAGATAGGAAAGCGCTATTGAATAAGTATCAGAGATAAGATTAATCGTCTTTGATATCGGGTTGATACCACCCACAAGTATTTAGTTTTATCGTAAAAGAGAAGGATGCTACTATGAAGCCTATTTTTATGATTGGTACACAACGGTCTGGTTCAAACTTGCTACGAGTGATGCTCAATCAACTTAATGAGATAGCATCACCCCATCCACCCCACATCCTCAAAAGGATGATGCCCCTTATGGAGTTCTATGGAGATCTTGCTTGCGAAGAAAACTTTAAAATGCTCGCTGATGATGTCTGCAAATTAGTAGAGATTAATCCTGTACATTGGGAGAATGTCATGTTTGATCGGGATGATGTTATCTCCCGGTGTCATGAGAATAGTCTCGTCGCTCTTTATGGTGCGGTCTATGATATTTGTGCAGAGTGTTGGGGTGCAGAGACTTGGTGCAGCAAGAGTCTTGAAAATATTGAATATGTCGACATTATTGAAAACTACTTTGAAAAGCCAAGATATATATATCTTTACAGAGATGGTAGAGATGTGGCTTTGTCGTTTCGCAAAGCGGTTGTGGGTGAGAAACATATGTATAATATTGCGAAAATCTGGGCTGAAACTCAGACTATCGGCCTTGATTTAATGAAAAAAATCGATTCCTCTAGGTTTTTTGCAATATCATACGAAAATCTGCTAAACAATACTGAACAGACAGCTAGGTGTTTATGCGAGTTTCTTGGTGTGCCATTCAGTGACCAAATGCTAGAGTTTTATCGTAGCAAAGAAGCCAAGCGAGCGGCTGAATCAAGTGCATTATGGGGCAGTCTTACCAAGCCGGTTATTAAGAATAATACCCGGAAGTTTCTGCGCGAGGTATCTCAAGAAGATATAACCATCTTCGAATCAGTCGCTGGGAATGTGTTGGATAATCTTGGATATGATCGAGTTTATGTTAAACATGGCGAGGAAAAAATATACTCTGACAAAGAAATAGAGCAGTTTAACCTAGAGAATGACAGGCTAAAACAGGCTCTAATGGAAACTGTCAACAAAGAAGACCTAGAACGCAGGGATCGTCAGGCGTATTTTCTTAATCAGATCAAAACACGGCCTCATGAATTGACACAGTCAATAGCTTGTTAGACGGTTTCGGAAAAACTACCATGAATTTCAGAGTGGGCTGTTTATAAAGTTTATCTCGTTTTCACCAAGTGGACTGGATGTGGCAAAGCGGAATCCAGATAAATAAAAGCCTCGCCCGGCGATGAGCGGGGCTTTTTACATTTAGGTTTTCTCAATCTTCAAAAACAAGTAACCGCGCACGGAATACCGGGACGCATTCATTTTCTGGACAAGATTGTGGATCTTTCATTTCGCAGAGACGTGTAGTTTGTCAATGGCTGGGTGTTCGCTATCACACTTTCGTCCTGTAGCCAGGTCTGAAAACCGGCTTCACGAAGGATGTCAGCTATCGCGAGCGCCAGTTCGCGGTCCGCGCCAGCACGGGAAAAGAAGAATGCCGGTTTATCCTTTGTTTACGTTGTGTTCATTGGCGGTCAGCCTTGAGGTCCTGCTTAATTTGATGGTAGCCGGGGCTCAACATGATAGGCTTTACTTTGAAGTACTCCAGCAGCACAACAAACATGCACCTGTTGTCGCGTTTTCGGATTCTTTTACACTCTGCTAATTCAGCATCATTGAGTGCGAAGAAGAAACGTTGATCATTCGAATTCAGAATGGGAGGACCGAACAGCTCAGCAATCTCCGTCTCGGTTAGAATTTTGATACGTTTTTCGCTGGCCATGATCAACGACTAAAGGCAGCGATTTTAGCCAAATACACCCAAAAACGATTAGGTAATGAGAAGTAACACCCTCCGGGAGGCCAAGAATGGCGGGTCCTCCGGAGGTTTTTGTCCGTTTTCGAGGGAAAATCCCTAGTACCCCATCGAGGTCGACGCGCAATATCTGAGCCCAAGATGACGCTGAGTTATTCGATCTCTCTTGGCGCAAGCAAGCAGAGTCAAATTGATCGAACTATGGGGACATGTGGCGTTCATTCAGGGGATTGATTATATAATAGTAAAGTGATCGACTTTAATCGACATTTGCAGATATGTACGCACCTATGTTTCAAAGGAGGTTTTATGCAGAAAGCTGATAATACTGGTGCTCTGATAAAATTGTTGCGCTCGATTGTCTCTGTCCCACAGGAAGAGTGGGATTGGCTTCAATCAAATCTGACAAGGAAGTACTTCAAGGCGGGCGACACGCTCTTCCGGCCAGGCGGAACTGAGGCAGGTATCCATTTTATAGAATCTGGATTGGTCCGCTATTTCTATTCTAATGAAGAGGGACGGGAGCGGAACCATACCTTTGCTTCGGAAGGCAACCTGGTTGGCTGTTTCTCGGTCTATGCCGGCCAAGAAAAATGCCCGATCACTATGCAAACTATTGAAAAGACTCAAACGCTCTGCATAAGTGGCGAGAGTGTCAGGCAATTTGCCAGCCGACACATCTGTTGGACGCAATTTCTTATGCGAGTGATGACCCATGTCGCCCTTCGCAAGGCCGCGCAGGAGGAGATGTTGCTGATGCAGACGCCTGAGCAAAGATGCCGGCGCTTTCTTGCGGATTTCGCACCCATCACCTCGCGTATTCCTCAGTATCATATTGCATCCTATATCGGTGTCACGCCTGTTGCTCTGAGTAGAATTCGAAAACGCATTAACTCAGTATAATGATATCCGGATCGGTCCTGGTTAGATTAGATTCAGCGGGTTAACACACAGGGCCAGACACCAATGAATAAAATATCATTGATTCACATTTTAACATTAACATTCCTGACAGTTTTTCTAGTAACAGGATGTAACATGCCTACTACAAGGCAGAGTCATCCGGTGACGCACGAGAGCACCTCGAGATATCCCATTATGGACACTTACATGCAATCTCTCTTAACTAAGGCCCAAGATAAGTACGGGCTGCCATCGATAGCGGTTACGCTGATGAATTCAGGTGCGATCTATCTTCAAGAAATCGTAGGAACACGCGTAATCGCTCAATCAGACCTGG
>JASFJY010000293.1:0-5072 GCA_050119415.1 Chromatiales bacterium
CCACCACCTCGGTCTCGATGGTGCAGGACTCGGCACCAGTATCATTGAGTATCTGCGTCTCGCCGAGTCCGTCCGGACGCGGTTCCACGGGCACCGTCTGCGCTTCGGGCGACACTGTCTTGGTGGAGTGGGTCAGTTGCTTGACGAAGACTGGCGAGATATCGCTCGCCAACACCTTGGCCATTTCCTGGAACTCCTCCACCGAATGCCGCGCCAGCTTGCCGACCTTTTTCTCGCTGAGATTGAGGCCCTTGGCATACTTCTGCGCCAGCTCTTGCAGCGCAGACTCATTGCCTGACTCCGATGTCACGAGCGCCTGCATCGCCTCATCGGCAAAAGCGCTGACCAGACGACGTTTCTCTATCCGGTTGACCGGCTTACGCGCTCCCTTCCAGCCATTAAGGCTGTCGATCAGGGACTTGGGAAAATTCCACTGCTTGGCGACCTCGATGCCGATCTTCTCGAAACTGACGCCGAGCACGCTGTGTTGGGCGGTCAGTGGATCCTGCTCCTCCAGTGTCACCAAACGCTCGATCTCCTTCGACTCCTCCGGCAGATAGAAGGCGACCAGGATCTTGCCAAGATCCCTCAGCAAGCCGGTCAGGAAATACTCCTCCGCCTCGTGCCGGTCGATCTCGTCGGCCACCCGATGGGCGAGGGTGGCACGAAACATGGCCGAAGAGATCAGCGCCCTCAGCTGCTCGGCCTGCTGCTTATTTTCGATGTGCTCGAAAAAGATCAGCGAGGCGGCCAGCGAATGGATCGCCTGGGTGCCGAGCACCACCACGGCGCGGGAGACGGTGCCGATGCGTCCGGAGAAGCGCCCGTAGTAGGCGGAGTTGACCACTTTGAGAATCTTGTTGGTCAGCGCGAAATCCTTGACGATGACGCTGGCCATCTGATTCACATCCTTGTCGCTGGTGTTGCTCATGGCATTGATACTGCGCACCGAATTGGACAGCACCGGGAAGTCGCTCTTGCGCTTCATACGCCGCAGCAGGAACTCCACCGTGCCGCCGGCGTCCTCGTCCAGCGGCACTGTCCTGCCACCCGGATTGCGCATGGCATTGTAGGCCTGCAGCATCTCCACAGCGTTGCTGTAACGCAGGGCGGGATCCTTGGCCAGGGCCTTGAGCACGAAACGGTCGAGCTTTTCGTCCACTGCTTGGTTGAACTGTGACGGCGCCACCGGCTCGAGTTTGAGAATGGCGTCGATCACCACCTGTTGCTGACGACCGCTGAAGACCGGCATGCCGATGAGCATCTCGTCCAGGATCAATCCGAGGGCGAAGACATCGGCCTGTGGTCCCACCTCGCCGAGCCGGATATATTCCGGCGCCAGATAACGGGGAGTGCCGATCAACTGCTGATCGGGTCCACTCTGTTCGGCGATCAGCCGGGCGATGCCGAAATCCATGATCTTCGGCACCTGGTTGCGGTTGATGATAATGTTGGCCGGTTTGAGGTCACGGTGGACGATGCCTGCCTTGTGGGCCTCCGCCATTCCTTCGAGCAGTCCCTGAAAGATCTTTAGCGCGTGGGCCAGCTCCAGCGGCTTGCCCTGGATCAACGACGACAGCAGATCGCCTTCGACGAATTCGAACACCAGATAAGGGGTACCGTTATGCCGGCCGGCCTCGTAGATGGAGACGATGTTGGGGTGCTGCAGCTTGCTCATGGTGCGCGCCTCATCGCGGAAGGCGCTGTCGCTGAGCGACTGATTGAGCAACTTGATGGCAACCCGACGCTCCAGCTGGGTGTCGTGGCATAGATAGACGGTCCCCTGGTTCCCGGAACCCAGCACCCGTCCCAGCTGAAATCGCCCGATCTGCTTTATGCTCATGATTAGCCTAATGAAACCCCCCCGTTAAGACAATATCGGCATAACCGACAAAATCTGTTGGGGAAAATTGAGACGTCACAGACAGATCAAGCCATTCTCTTGACCCAAATGTTTCATCCGGGAACGCTTAGTTTATTTTTTAATCGACCGGGTGAAACATCCGGGTTAATTCCAGCTGCCGCACCGAATTGAACCCGTTCGAGATGAATGAGGTGCAGTCATCCCCATAGAACCGATTTCGAATGACTTCTAATGAGTGAAATTCCAAGATAATCAAAGAAGCACTACAACAGGTCTCCGATCAGCGCCTCCAGGGCCTCGGTATCGAGCACCGGCGGGGTGGAGAGGTCGGCTCCGGTATGGATGCCAACGATCTGCAAGCGCTCCGGCAATTGACCAAGCTTTTCAGCCAAATCAATGGCTTGTACTACGCCAAAGCCATGTGAGGAGGTGCAGGAATCGAGACGTCGAAGCTGCACCCCATCGAGCAGGCTAACGCCACCTGGGGTCGTGTCTAAAACCACCGCGTCAAGCAGGATCAGACTGTCGACACCGGTAAAATAGGCCAGCAGCCCGCTGCCGGGGCGATCGAGTTTAAGCAGCTCGCAATTGTCCATCCCCATCCCGGCGAGATGGTCGATGGCCTCCCAGGCCAGGCGGTCGGCGCCGAAGGGGGAGCCGACCCCAAGAATGCGGGTCATCGGCGGCGCAGATCCAACTTCAGAAAGTGGGTGGCGCAGGAGATGCAGGGATCGTAGTTGCGGATTACCTGCTCGGCCCGCAGACGCACGGCATCGTCCGGGTTATCCAGACCGAACCGCTCCAGCGAGAGCCGGATATCCTCTTCGATGCGTCCCTGATTCTGACTGGTGGGCGGTACGATGCGGGCATAGCGCACCATGCCCTGGTCATCCAGATCGTAGCGGTGCCAGAGGATACCGCGCGGCGCCTCGGTGCAGCCGAAGCCGGTGCCCTCACGAGGCTGCAGCGGGATATAGGACTCCTCGGGCTGCCGGTAGGCCTTGAGCAGACGGATCGCCTCATAAACCGCGAAGTGGAGCTCGATAGCCCTGGCCACGATGCTGTGGAACATGTTGTGGCTGGGGAAGTGGATACCGCAGGCATCCATGGTCTGGCGCACCGGTTGGGGCAGTTGATGTAAGTTGAGATTGACCCGGGGCAGTGGACCGACCAGATAGGGGCGCCCCTCCAGGGTCGAATGGAGCGCGGTGGAGTGGGGCGACTGATACTCCTGGAAATGGTTATCGTAGTGACTGATATCGATATCTAGCCCCTGCCCCGAGATCAGATTGCCGCGACCGATGGCATACTCATCGGGATGGCTCAGGGCGACGCTGATGAAGGCCTGGTCATCGTCCGGGAACTCAAGTCCGGCGGTCCAGCCCACCAGGGCCTCGGCGGCCGGCAAGGCCGCCTCCAGGCGGCGCAGCAGGGGTTCCACCTCATCCTCCCTCGGTGCCCGGTAGAAACCGCCAACGCGCACCCCCACCGGATGCACTGAGCGGCCGCCGAACAGCGCAATCAAGTCGTTGCCCAGGGTCTGCAGTTCGAGGCCCCGACGCACCGCATCCGGATAGTCGGCCGCCATGGCAATGGCGGAATCGAAACCGAGAAAGTCGGGGGCCGCCAGCAAATGAATGTGCAGGGAGTGGCTCTGCAGCCACTCGCCACAGTACATGGCCCGACGCATGTCGTGCAGCCAGTCGGGCGGCTCGAAACCTAACAGCCCCTCGAAGGCCTGCACTGCGCTCATCTGGTAGGCCACCGGACAGATGCCGCAGATACGTGCCACCATGTCGATCACCTGGTCGCACTCATAGCCCTCGACAAACTTCTCAAACAGACGGGGCGGTTCGTAGATACGCAGAGCCAGATGCTGGATGGCACCCTCCGCCACATCGATCTCCAGGGCGCCTTCGCCCTCGACCCGGGTCAGCACCGGCACACGGATTTGCATTTCGCGAGTTGTCTCATTCATGGGTGGTGTCTTTCAGCCGCTCACCGGCCTGCTTGAAGGCGGGGGCGTAGTTAGCAATAAAATGGAAGCGCCGCGCGGCTGCTAGGTTATCGAGACCCAGTTCTGCAAAGCGCGCCGCAAGCGATTGATCATTGATCTGATCCAGCGGGCCGTAGCAACCGTAGCAGCCCCGTCCCGCGCCCGGACAAAGGGCACCGCACCCCGCCGAGGTGACCGGCCCCATACAGGGTTCGCCCTTGGTCACCAGGGTGCAGACCAATCCCTGGCGCTTACATTCCATGCAGACCGATTTGGTCTCTCGGCGCGGGCTCACGCCGCTCAGCAGGTCGCGCAGGACCCCCACCACCTGTCGGGAGTTGACCGGGCAGCCAGGGATTTCGAAATCGACCTTGACGTAATCGCTGATGGCGTTGGAGGTCTGCAGGAACTCGATGTGCTCGGGTTCGGCATAGACCGCCGACATCCAGGCATCGCGCTCGGTGAAGTTGGCCAGCGCCTGCAATCCCCCGGCGGTGGCGCAGGCACCGATGGTGATCAGCAGGTCGCTGTTCTCCCGCACCCCCTGAATACGGTGGACATCCTCCGGTGTCGAGACACTCCCTTCGACAAGGGCGATGTCGGCCTTGGCCACCGGGTCGAGCGGACCGGCCTCGGCAAAATGGACGATATCCACCAGTTCCGGCAGTAGCAATAGTGGCTCGCCCAGGTTCAGCAGCGCCAGCTGACAGCCGTCGCAGGAGCTGAATTTATGGACCGCCAGTTTGGGTTTGGCACTATTCATAGCCATGCTCTTTCTCTGTTTGTTTGCACACTTCAGCTGTTTAGTTTCGAGTTATAAGGCTTGAGTCAGTTGTCTTCACTACATTCACACGTTTTCTCCCCTCACCCTGGCCCTCTCCCTGAGGGAGAGGGAAATGCGTGGCAGTGCTGACGAATACCTGGTTTCTCTCTTCCCGGGCCACCATCACTGCCTACCGCATCCCCTCTCCCCCAGAGAGAGGGCCAGCGTGAGGGATAGAAAATCCCGTGCGGCTTGCCATACACAACAACTTGTTACTAAAAACTCACCACTCAAAACGCTTAAGCTAAAACCCTTTCGCTCCCAGAAAATCGGCCAGATCCGAGTAGTTGAAGACCGGGCCGTCCTGACAGACATAGTGGGGACCTATCTGGCAGTGGCCGCACTGACCGATGCCGCACTGCATGTTGCGCTCCATACTGAACCAGATG
>JASFJY010000294.1:0-5059 GCA_050119415.1 Chromatiales bacterium
CAATATGGTCGAGATTGCCGGAGACCAGGGGCAGCAGATCCCGGCGCATCTGCACACTCATATCGGGGAACAGCTGCTCCAGCCTCGGCATCAGGGTGTCACGCTCGTCGGGACGCAGGCTCGACATGTCGAGCAGCTCGCCGTTGGAGCCGTGAAGGATCAAAGCGTCCTCATCGGTCTCAAAACCACAGACTACCGGGTAGATGGTAGTGTGATCTAGGCCGAAGAGCTGCTCTACCTGCTGTTTGATCTCGTAGGTGTGGGCCTTGGCCGCTTCGGTGTCATAGTTGAAGCCGGCACAACCTCGATGGGAGTCCCCCTTTGAATAGTGGTAGGTGATCACAATCATGGCGCGCCGGCCTTCGGCGATGACCCCCTGCAAATGGTTCGAAATCACCTCGCTCAGGTGGGGCCACCCCAGATTGAACATACCGCCAAGGTTGCGAAACGGGTGGATGATGCCCATCGGCGTGTTGGTGGCGACCGGGATATTGATGCGGCCATCCATGCACTTGAGCACCAGCATATCGGTGGGATGCTCGGCGAGATAGCGGGTGCGCGCCATCCAGCTGTCCGGACTACTGTATTTCTCTGAGTGGGATCGCGCATGCTCGAGCAACCACTCGATGCGCTCTTCAATAGGTCGGTTGTGTGTATCCATGGCGGCTCCTCGCATCCCAAGTTTATTAATCCGGCATCTGGACAAAGCCTATTATTATCATTAACTCAGCACCTTAATAGGTTGCGTCCAGGGCTTCAACCCTGCCCTTGATCAAGGCGTGGCTCGCCGGCAAGGGTGCTTCACTTGGCGAGAGCCACAACACCGAGCAAGAGCAGGCTTGAAGCCTCTAACCGATTGATCTTTAAAAGACAGGCCGCAGCATGCCATAGTTGGTTGGTTAATAGCATCCCGAGGTTGCCCTAAAAATGCTATACCCCGCCCATTACCGACTATTCCCACAAGAAACATCCCGCTTCTGCTACTCACATTTTCTCCCTGACGTGCGAAAATAGGATATGTCCTAAATCATGGGTGGCGGATCTCCGTGACGATGCATCGGCATTGAGCCGCCCACAGTCATAACCAGGAAAACGACCGATGAATGAGCAAGACCTGATCACCCGCATCAAAGCACTCTACCCGGACGCCGAAATCTCGGTAGCCGGTGAGAGCTGCAGTTTTGAGGTAAATGTCACTACGCCGGCCTTTGCCGGGATGAAAAGCCTGCAGCGTCAGCGCTCCATCCTGACCCTGTTCAACGACGAGATCGCCAGCGGTGAACTCCACGCTCTGACCGTTAAGGCGAAGACCCCTGAAGAGTTCCAGTAAGGTAAAGGAACCTCTGATCAATTCATGATTCGGCGCATGACGGCTGAAATGCCTCGGCTCTGCGTTGAAAATTCGTAATAAGGAGTTAACCCTATGTTCATTGTCGCTAACCGTGTACCCGTGGCCGAAGGCTATCGGGAGATGTTCGAGGAACGCTTCCGCGAGCGCGCCGGTCGGATAGAAAAACAGCCGGGCTTCATGCGCATGCAGGTACTGCAGCCCGCCAAACCGGAACTACCCTATGTGGTACTCACCACCTGGCAAGACAAGGTATCCTTCGAAGCATGGGTGGGCAGCGAGGATTTCCGCAACGCCCACGCCAATCCGATGCCAAAGGAGGCCTTCGACGGCGAGGGCGCTATCGAAATGCACGAGGTGATCATCAGCGCCGAGGCAAATCCATGACCCCTCCCACAGCAGCACCTTCCCGATGCTGAACTGGAATGGCTAAAACAGGGATAATGCCGGATAAATAGGAACTCACTATACTCAGTTTTTCAAGAATTCAAGAAATAAGAGGACTCGACACAATGAAACCCGCTGTAAAAGTCACCGTTACGGGCGCCGCAGGGCACATCGGTTACGCTCTGCTCTTTCGTATCGCCTCGGGCGCCATGTTCGGTCAGGAACAACCCGTGATTCTGCGGCTGTTGGAGATACCCCAATCAATGTCGGCACTCAGCGGCGTACGCATGGAACTGGAGGATTGCGCCTTCCCCCTGCTGCATGACATCGTCACCACAGACGACCCCGCTATCGGTTTCCGTGAAACCGACTATGCCATCCTGGTGGGTGCCAAACCCCGCGGCAAGGGCATGGAGCGCAAGGACCTGATCACCGAAAACGCCAGGATTTTCGCCAACCAGGGCCGCGCCATCAACAACAATGCCTCGCCCGACGTGCGGGTGGTGGTGGTCGGCAACCCGGCCAACACCAATGCCCTTATCGCGGCCGCCAACGCCCCCGATCTGGATCGCAGCCAATTCACCGCCATGACCCGGCTGGACCACAACCGGGCCCTGGGCCAGCTGGCCAACAAGACCAACACGCTGGTGGCCGACATCACGCGTATGACCGTCTGGGGCAACCACTCCCTGACCCAATATCCCCAGATCGACAACTGCCTGATCAATGACAAGCCGGTGTTTGACCTGGTGACGCGTGACTGGGCCATCGATCACTTCATACCCAGGATCCAGCGCCGTGGCGCGGAGATCATTGAGGCGCGCGGTCTCTCCTCGGCCGCCTCGGCGGCCGACGCGGTGGTCGACCACGTCCACGATTGGGCCTTGGGGACCCGTGAAAAGGACTGGGTCAGCATGTCGGTCCACTCCGACGGCAGCTACGGCATCGAGGAAGGGGTGGTCTTCTCCTACCCGGTGGTCTGCAAGGACGGCCAGTATGAGATCGTGCAGGGGCTGGATCTCGACGCGTTCAGTGCCACCCGTCTTAAAGCCACGGAGAAGGAACTGCGCGAGGAGCGTGCCATCATCGAGGATCTGTTGCCTAAATAACGATGGTATTGTTGGTATAAAGGATTTTGCCTTTCATCACGCAAGACTCAAGTCCGAACCCCCTCTTCCTCGGGAGAGGGGCAGGGTGAGGTGAAATTAAGCGTCGTGAGCGCAGCAAACATCATTAAGTCACAACACAGATCTCAAAACACGGACAGCTCAGGGCTGTTCGAGGCTCATCCGATACAGGTAAGCACGTGACCCTTCCCCCCAGCAAATTCAGCGCCTCTGTGCGCCCGCAAGGCAGTCTCGAGGTCCTCTCCCAGCTCGAGGTCAATGCCCTGCTCGACACCAGTGCACGCGGCCTTTATCAGCGCTTGCGCCGCTGCGCCCTGGCGGTACTCAACTGTGGCAGCCAGACCGACAACGCGCGGGAGGTCTTCGAAAGCTACCGGGATTTCGGCATTCAGCTGATGCAACGCAATCGGGGCGTCAAACTGCGACTGGAGAACGCCCCTGCCAGTGCTTTTGTCGACGGCAAAATGATCCGTGGCATCCAAGAGCATCTGTTCGCCGTGTTGCGCGATATCATCTATGTCCACAATGAGATCCAGAACCACCCGGCCTTCGACCTGAACGAGCCGTCCCACATCACCTCGGCGGTCTTCCATATTCTCAGGAACGCACGTGTATTGCACACCGGCACTGATCCCAACCTTATCGTCTGCTGGGGCGGACACTCCATCGACCGCATCGAGTACGACTATTCGAAAGAGGTGGGTTATGAACTGGGGCTGCGTGGTCTCAACGTCTGTACCGGCTGCGGACCCGGCGCCATGAAGGGCCCCATGAAGGGTGCCACTATCGGTCATGCAAAACAGCGTAACCACAACGGCCGTTACCTGGGCCTCACCGAACCAGGCATCATCGCCTCCGAACCTCCCAACCCGATCGTCAACGAACTGGTCATCATGCCCGATATCGAGAAGCGCCTGGAGGCCTTCGTACGCGTCGGTCACGCCATTCTGATCTTTCCCGGCGGCGCCGGCACCACCGAGGAGCTTCTCTACCTGCTCGGCATTCTCATGCATCCAGCCAATAGCGGCCATCCGCTGCCGCTGATAATGACCGGCCCGGCCGAAAGCGCCGACTACTTCAAGGCCGTGGATAACTTCGTGGCACAAACCCTGGGGCCCGAGACACGTAATTTCTACCGCATCATTCTCGATGATCCGTCGACCGTGGCCCATGAGGTGAAGTCTGTGATGAAGCGTGTGAAGCGATTCCGCACCGACGGCAATGACGCCTTCTACTTCAACTGGCGACTCATGATTGAAGCCGACCTGAAGCAGCCCTTTCAGGCGAATCACGACGCCATGGCCAGACTTTCGCTCAACCGCCGGCAGGAACCCTACCGGCTGGCCGCGAACCTGCGGCGGGCCTTCTCCGGCATTGTCGCCGGCAACGTTAAAGAGGACGGCATCAGCGCCGTGGAGAAACACGGTCCCTTTACCATCCACGGTGAGCCCGACATTGTCTCCGCCATGGACCGGCTACTGCTGGCCTTCGTTGAGCAGAATCGGATGAAGCTGCAGGGCGACTATTCACCCTGCTATCAGCTGCTCACCGTCTAGCCCAGGTAAAAAATTCGGGCTAGCCCGAATGTCAGGGCACCAATGTCCAACGCTGATTGGTGCCACCCCAGTTCCAATCCCCCAGTTTCAATCTCCGCCGTTACAGTCCCACTGCATAAGGTTGGTGCCGTTGGCTATTTCGACTTTTGGCGAAACGTAATGCGTGATATGAATAACCCTTGATCAGTGATTCCTTAGCAAGCGCTTCAACAGTTGATTCAGGCGCTGCAGATTGACGGGTTTATCAATACTGCTGTCGATCCTCAAGCGCTCGATAATCTGCTCATTGATCGAATCACTGTATCCGCTGCACAGAACAATCGGTAGATCGCATCCCTCATCTCGCAGCTTCTGCGCCAGTTCCAGACCGTTCATGTGGGGCATGGTCTGGTCGGTCAGGATCAGATCCACCGCGAAATCGACTTCGCGCAATTGCTCGAGCGCCGCCTTGCCGTTTTCCGCCAAGTAGACCTCGTATCCCTCACTGACCAGATATTCATAAAACAGCTGGCGCATTGAGGCTTCGTCATCGACCACCAGTACCCTCATACCGGCAGTCGACGGCTGAGCTTCCTGCGGTTGCGACGCCAACGGCTCTGGCTCATCGCTCTTAGAGGCGGGTTGATAATGCGGAAGAAGTA
>JASFJY010000295.1:0-5058 GCA_050119415.1 Chromatiales bacterium
TATGAGACGTTGCGCCAGGGCAACGGCGAGGTTTCGCTGATGGCGATCCCGCTGACCCTGAGCATGAGCATCAATGTGCTGTTCGTACTCGGTTCGCTCTTCGTGCCTGGACTTTGGGGTGTGGTCGAGTGGCTTTTTCCCTTCGCTCTGGTTGCCTATATCTCGGTCGGTGTCTACGCCCTGCGCATCTATGGCGCCTATTTCACCCGCCTGCTTGTGAGCGGTGACTTCGACTTCGGCGGTAACAACAATCTGAGTCAGTTGATGGCCATCTTCGCCTTCGCCATGATTGCCACCGGTCTTGCAGGTCCAGGCGCCATGAGTCACACCCAGCAGATCAACGCCCTGGGGATCTTCGGTTCCCTTTTCTTCCTATCACTTGCGGCCTTGCTTTCGCTGATCAAACTGGTACTGGGCATGAAGTCGATGCTGCGCCAGGGTGTCTCGAAGGAGACGAGTTACACGCTGTGGATCCTGATTCCGATCCTGACCCTGTTCGGCATCAGTAGCATTCGTATAATCATGGGTCTGCATCACGGTTTCGAACAGCCCTTATCGCGGCCCGGGCTGTTCGTCTTCACCTCGGTACTGGTGTCGCTGGAGATTCTTGCCGGTCTGCTCGGTTACAAGGTGATGAAGGCGGTAGGTTACTTCGATGACTACCTGCGGGGTAACAAGCGGGACGTGGGCAGCTTTGCACTGATCTGCCCCGGTGTGGCCTTTTTCGTCTTCGGCTTCTTCTTTATCACTTTCGGCCTGCTGAAGAATGGCTTGGTCGCCCCCCTGTCCGTTGCCTATTTTCTGATTTTGGCTCCCTTTGTCTGGATTCAGTTGAAGACCGTGGCGGTCTTTATGAAGCTCAATTGCCAGCTCTTGAGCTACGGCTTCTGCAGGGCTGAGCTCGGTTCCCAGGCCTGAGTCAGGCAGCGGCGCCTGCCGCTGTCAGCTGTTGGGCGAGGGCGCGTTCGCCGAGCTTGATGGCCAGGCGTTGCAGGGGATGGCGGTTGCCGCCGGGGCGCCAGGTGCGGTGCAGACGGTTTTCGTAGGCATCGAATTGCAGGCCCCAGGGCGCCGCCAGCACCCGTCCGCGGCCCAACAGCAGTTTCAACACCTGGGTGGCGGCGAAGCCGGCGCAGAGTTCGCAGCCCATGGGGGTGGAAGGTCCCCGCTTGGCGATCAGGTCGATGCGCTCGGGCAGCACCAGATAACGGGCATGGGCGCGGGCGGGAGCGAGGCCGACGAGAAAGCGTAGATACTGCTGATACTCGCCCGCACCTTGCAGTTGAAAATAGTCCTCGAAGCCCAACTTTCCCGGCAGAAAGTTGAGTAGAGCCGAGCCCATGCCGAGAGGAGCGGCGGTGACCGCGGGCAGGTGTAGGTCCCGGCAGGCGGCAAACACCGCGCGCCGTGCCCGCATGGCGAAAAAGTCGAGGCCGTCCAGGTAGAGGTCGCAGCCGCCGAGGAAGTCAGCGGCCTGATCAGGCTTGACTCCCTCGGCAAAGCGTTGGATTTCCAGTTCCGGATTGATCGCCAGCGCCATCTCGCACAGCACATCGAGCTTCGGCCGCCCGATGGTGTTCATACAGGCACCGGCTTGGCGATTGAAGTTCTCAATGGCAAAGCTGTCGAAGTCGGCCAGATGGAAGTGTCCCACGCCAAGGCGGGTGAGGGTCAGCAGGTGGCTGCCTCCGACCCCGCCCATGCCGGCAATGGCAACCCGCGATTGGCGCAGCCGCTCCTGTTCAGTGGGTGTGATCCAGCCAATATTGCGGGAGAAGGCCGCGTGGTAGTCAAAAGCGGTCATTGGATTTGGCCGCATCGTAGTGGAGCTGGAGCATCTGGTCGAACTGTTGTCCGAGGTCGTGATGGATGATAAGGAAGAGCTCCAGTATATATTCGTTCATGTTGATGGTCAGCTCCTCGCCCAGGAGTTCGAAGAGGGCCCGCCGACCGCGCAGGTCGAAGGTTTCGCTGATCTGGCGAAACAGCAGGCCATAGCGCTTCAGGTGGCGCTGCAGGCGCGGCTCCATGACTACCAGCACGCGTTCCAAATCGCACAGTTCCACCAAGGCGATGGCCGACAGATAGAGGCCGATAGAGATGTTGGGAAAGTTTCGCCGCTCCTCTTCGGTGTAGATGGTTGTGGTGTTGTGGCTGTCGAGAATGAACGGCCTGCCGGCCTCACTCGCCCGCCGGCGAAAGTTGTGCGGCACCGCCAGGCGCGAAATCTCTCCCACATGCGCACCGTTGAAATCAAGCTGACGGCGACTGGGCTTCAACGGGATCTTGTGGACTTGACAAGGCAGCTGTGAATCCGCTTGGCCGATATGCGGTAGGATCAGTCGCACGCAGCCGGCGATATCGCCCGACCGCCTGTGTTCCAGCAGACAGTGGTAGGCGTAGTCGTCGTGGCGGTCGATTTCGAGCCGGCTGTTGTTGGGTTGCTCCCAGCCCAGCTCCTCGGCATAGACCTGGTGACGAATGGCATAAGCGAAGCGTCGCTGTTGGCGGGTTAACGCCAGCAGGACATGGAAGTACTGCGAGAAATTATTGGCCAGACTCTCCATCTGTCCCTCCTTCTCATAGCGAAGTTGCTTCCAGCGGAATCCTCATGCTGACGGCAACAATGATGTAGTGTGCCTCAGCAGTAGTAACATTAGCTATTTACAGGAAAACGCGACTAATTCGTTTATTTCTAATTGTAGCGTGAGTCACATAAAAAAACGGCTCAGCCTCAATAAGGGATTAGCTTTGTCGGGCGGTCGGCTTGGCAAGCGGGTATGGAACCGACACCAGATGCTTCCCAAACAGGCTTTATGAGAGGGAGCGAAACCGCTTCGGAAGCGGAACCTTGGCTGAGAAATATTGATCTGGATCATATGACTGAGTAATCTTTCTAAAGTCGTTACGTAGTTGAGCGATAAGCTTTTTGCCAGGTTTTAGTAGGATCCAGGGAATGAAATTCTTGGTCGACTTGTATACAGCTCTTCGCAAATCACTGGGTGTCAATACCACTGATCAGCTCTATGAGCTGTTCACCGAGCAGCATCATGGTATGGCGATCTCACGTCACCGCGCGGCCATTATGCAGAGTCGCATCTTCTTCTTCTGTGTCATCTTCGCCATTCTGGTGCCGGCCTGGTCGCTGATCGACCTGCTGTTTCTTCCCAGAGGGCTGTGGATTGAACTGCTTTCGATCCGGGTGCTTTCAGCCGCCGCCTTTGTGACGCTCGCCAAGCAGGCGAGCAGGGATCCCAAGCTGCAGCGGGCGCGGCTGCTTCTGGCGGGCATGTTGGCGGTGACGCCCCTTTTTTATATCGTCTCCGAGCACTGGATCGATGGCTATGAGCTGAGCGGGACCGAGCTGGTGGTGGCGGAACTCTATGCCTTGCTGCCGTTCTTGATGGTGCTCGGTCTGACCCTCTTCCCCTTGACTCTGGTGGAGCTGCTGGCCTACGCCGCACCGATGTTGTTGGTGGTCTATGTCAGTTATCCACGGGAGAGCACCGAGATTCCCCAGGCGCTATCCACCATCTGGCTGATGTTGTTGATTCTCGGTGTCGCCCTTTTTGCTTCGCTGAGCCAGTTACGTTATATGCTCTCTCAGGTCAGTCGTAGCAGCTACGATGTGCTTACCGGGCTGCTGACTCGTCGAGCCGGTATCGAAATTATCGATATACAGTTTCGTCTCGCCGCCATCAACGAGGCCCCCCTGTCCATCCTCTATTTCGATCTGGATAACTTCAAGGCGATCAATGATGGCTTCGGTCACGAGGTGGGAGACGATGTGTTGACGAACGCCGCCAGACAGATCAACGCCAATGTACGCAAAGGCGACAGCGTGATCCGCTGGGGCGGCGAGGAGTTTATTGTGCTCCTGCCGATGGCGGATTCCCACGAGGCTAACGAAGTGGTGAACCGCATCATGGAGGCTGGTTTGGGCCTGCGACCCGATAAGCAACCCCTCACCGCAAGTATCGGGGTTGCGGAAGCGCGCAAGGATGTCATCGACGACTGGAAATCCCAGGTCGAATTGGCCGACCATCGAATGTATATGGCGAAGACCAGTGGTCGGGCACGCTGTATCGGCATCGATGGCGAGCTGAAATTGTGGGCTTTGCCGGAAGTCGTGTAAGGCTTTGCGCAACCTGGTGTTGTAAAGCCGGAATGTCTGATCGAACTTTGCTGCCCTGGTTACATTCGGGTTAACGCACCACCACCACCGGATAGGGCAGCTCACTGAGCCGTCGCTTCATGCTCTGGCCCCGGAGCAGTTCACTCGTGGCGCTGATCATCAGCAGATCGCAGGCGGCCGCCTTGAGGCTGGCGATCAGGGTCGCGGGGTCCCTGTCCTGTACCTGCACCAGAATATTGTAATGCTGGGGATCATTCTCCTTCAGACGCTGTTCGAACGACCCGCTCTTATCCTCTTTAACATCCGGCGTGAGAAACAGAATGAGCTGAATCTCCGGTTTGCGGCTCAGATCGCCGGCGGCCTCCAGTAGCTTTTCCATCGCCGCGTCGCTGTCGAGGATGACCCCGAGTTTCAACGGTCCGGTGTGGGCGGGGCCGCGCTTGGCGGAAAACCGGCTGGGGGTGGGAGTGGCGAGGCGTCCCAAGAGCAACATCTGCGACTCCAGGGCGAGATTCGGCAGATCGTTTTCGAACTCGCCGCGCCAGACGCGGAAGCTCCAGTCGAGTCCGGCGCTGGTGGCTGAACTCTCCAGGGCTTCTCGGGCCATCTTGGCCATGGTGCGCCATTCCTTGCGCAGACGCTCGGCGTCGAGTCGCTCCTCGGTGAAGCTGTCGCGCTTGAGCTCGCGTAGGAAGGGCAGGCCGGCCAGGCGGCAGAGGGCGACGTCTTCGATGAAGACACCTTCGAGTTCGGCCTGCAACTGGCTGGCGATGCGGGCGCCGAGTTCCAGCAGCCGTTGGCTTTGGGGTTTGTCGTGGAATACCACGGTGATGCGGCGGCGCGTCCGTGTGTTCATGAGTCGTCTGCTCCGGGTTTTTCATCCTGCTCCTCAGACACCTCCGACTCCAGCTCCTGCAGACGCT
>JASFJY010000296.1:0-5051 GCA_050119415.1 Chromatiales bacterium
ACCACAGCCATATATGATCGGCTTATCCCTGTAGACCTCTATTCCCTGAGGGTGGTGCGAGGAGTGGCCGTGGATGAGATCGACTGAGGCCTCATCGATCAGACGATGGGCAAAGTGCCGGAATTCCCGGGGTATTTCGTAGCCCCAGTTACCCCCCCAGTGAATGGAGACGACAACGATATCCCCTGGACGTTTGGCGGCATGCACCAGTCTTGCAATATCAACTACAACCCTGTCTGATAGACTCCCCAGCAGCGCCACTCCCGCCCGCCCTTCCCTGGCGGCCCAGTCGGGCGGGATACCGCTGCTGCTGTGGCCAAATGAGTAGACCAACACCCTCCCCTTGCCGCTGAGATCGAAAATTGCAGGTTCAAACGCTTGCTTGCTTGTCATGCCGGCACCTGCGGTCTGTATGCCCGCCTTGTGCAGTGTTGTAAGCGTCTCCTCCAGTCCGGCATAGCCCCAGTCCAGAACATGATTGTTGCCCAGCACACAGCAGTCGATTCCAGCAGCGCTGAGACAGGGTGTGTTGGCGGGGTGCATGCGGTAGTTGATGCCCTTGCCTCGCCAGTAGGCATTACTGGCGGTGATCGACGTTTCCAGGTTGATGATGCGTAGATCCGGAGACATCTGCGCCAACATATCGAGGGCGTTTCCCCAGATGTAGTCGTAGTCGACCGGTTTTGGCAGCGATCCGTACTTTCTTTCAGCGAGGACGACATAATCACCGGCATGCCGCACATAGGGCTCGTAGAGTTGCGGCGATGAGGGGTGTGGCAAGATCTGGTCTATGCCCCTTCCCGGCATGACGTCGCCGCATAGAAACAGCGTTAGGGAATTGGTTCGGTCGGCGGGTCTGTGTTCTTGCTTCATTTAGGTCACTCGCTTTGGCGTTGTTCCTCCATGCCTAAACCACGATCTTCGCAATGGCGTGCAATCACCGCCTGCGCCTCACCTTGCAAGCGTACTGCTGCCGCCCAGTCATTCCCGTCCGGCTGCAACGGACGTTCGATAATGACCTCTACGGCGCCGTGGTGTGGAAAATTGGAGTCGGCGCGCAAGATGGCGCGGGTGCCGCGTATGCTCACCGGAAGGATCTCAACGCCGCTCTGCGCCGCCGCCACGAAGGCGCCCATGTGGAACGGCAGCAGTCCCGGTTCTGCCCTGAAAGTGCCTTCCGGATAGAAGGCCAGCGATTTGCCGGCAGCGAGATGGTCGGCGAACTCCCCGGTCGCCATGACGCTGCGCCGGCTGTCGAAGCGCTCCACGAACACCGTTTCGAGTCTTTGCAGAAACACCCGGGAGTGGAACTTCTGCGTCAGCTCCAGCTTGGCCACATAGGCAAACTCATGGGGTATGGCATCGATCAGCGCCAGGGTGTCGAGATAGCTGGAGTGGTTGGCTACCAGGATGAGCAGGCGGTCGTCAGCGGGCAGATGTTCCAGACCCTCAACCCGAAGGGGTGTGCCGGTCAGGCTGCGCAGCAAACGAATCGCCTTGCGGATCAGGCTCCAGCGCCAGGAGAGGCGCGGTAACAACGTCACTGATAACCATACCAACGGCACCAACATATAGAACACGATCCAGGCATACATGGCAAAGAGGTAACGGGCCATCCCCTGGCGCATATGGCGCAGCCGCTGCGCCATGCCCGAGAGCAGCAGACTCAACACCTGTAGCGGCAACGGGCGGTGACCCCGCCCCAACTGTCCCTGTTCATAGAGGGCGCGTATGGTGCCCCGCCGCAGTTTACCGCTGGAGGTTTTCAGCACGGTGTGCGGGGGCGTCAGCAGCAGATCGTCCGGCGGCATCCCCAACAGATCGATGGTACGTTCCCGGATCGCCTGTGCCAACGCCTGCCGGCGTTCGGAATCCCGCTCCCGGGTCTCCGCCACGATTACCAGGCGCTCGCTTCCGCTAGCAGGATCGGTGCTGGGAAATACCGCGACACAGCCCTTGCGGATGCCGTCAAGCTCGCCCACCATCTGCTCCAGCTCGTAGGGGTAGATATTGCGTCCGCCGCGGATGATCATCTCCTTGATGCGCCCTGTGATATAGATCTCCCCGTCGGCGATATAGGCCCGGTCGCCGGTGTCCAGCCAGCCGTCGCGGAACAGGCGCGCTGTGGCCTCGGGATTGTCGAAATAGCCTCGGGTGGCGGAGGGCCCCTGGAATTCGAGCCGCCCCTCTCTACGTTCAGGCAGTGGTCGATTGGCCTCATCCACCACCTGAACCCGGTAACCGGGTAGCGGGCGGCCGCAGGAGACGATTGTGAGGGGGTCGTTGTCTGCTTTCGCTGCCGGCACGGCCTCCGCGTTCAGCATGAAGCGATCTCGGCTCACCCGGTCGATAAGGGGACCGCGCTGCGGCGGGGGAAAGGCCAGGCCCACGGCCGCCTCAGCCAGGCCGTAAACCGGGGCCAGGGCACGGGCGCTCAATCCATAGGGGCCGAAGCGCTGGGCAAATCCTCGCAGCGTATTTGCGCTGACCGGCTCGGCGCCGTTGAAGGCGAAGCGCCAGGAGCTGAGATCGAGCCCGCTTATCTCGGCTTCCGGCACCTTGCTGAGACAGAGCTCATAGCCAAAGTTGGGTGAAGCGGAGAGGGTCCCCCGGTGATGATGGATGGCCCACAACCAGCGGGAGGGGCGCGCCAGGAAACGCAGCGGCGACATCACCACCAGCGGTATACCGAAATAGAGACTTCCGAGCCAGGCGCCGATCAAGCCCATGTCGTGGTAGAGAGGCAGCCAGCTCACGAAGACATCCTCGGCGTTGACCTCAACCGCTTCCCCCATGGCGCGGATGTTGGCCAGCAGGTCGGCATGGCTGAGCACCACCCCCTTGGGATCACCGGTGCTGCCGGAAGTGTATTGCAGAAAGGCGATATCCTCGCCGCGCCTGGTTGCAGGTGGAGGAGTCCCCGACGTTCTGTCGAGTTCGGCCCAGTCGACAATGTGCTGCAGGGAGGGCACTTGGGTACCGAGCAAGTGGGCCACCTTGCGCGCCTCAGGAAAGGTGATCAGCAGTCGAACCCCCGCATTTTGCAGAATACGTCCATGGCGGCGCAAATGCTCTTCCAGTTGCGAGGGACGGGTGGGCGGATAGATAGGCACCGGCACGGCGCCCGCCAACAGGATACCGAAAAAGCTGAAGAAATAGCCCTCGCCGGTGGGCAGCATCAGTGCCACCCGGTCGCCTGCTCGCACCGAACCTTCCCACAAGCCCGCCGCGACCCTGGCGGCACCTTGCCAAAGATCCCGGTAGCTCATCTCGGCGGGATCGTCCCGGCTGCCGTAATGCAGTATATGCACCCTCTCCGGCTGGTGATCCAGATGCCAGGCCAACATTTCCATCAACGTCGTGGCCGCGGACGGCAGAGTCGATTCGATGCCCGGCAATTCCATCTGGGCCTTGGGCGCTTTCGCTTCCGGCATATCGGCCGCTTGCGTCATTAGCTTCAACAGGTCACGCGGTGTTTCGGCGAGCAGCGCCTCATCCGGCAGGAGCACGTCGAAGACCTGGCCTATGCGGGCCACCAGCTCGGTTAGAGCCAGACTGTCCAATCCCAGGTCTTGTTCCAGACGACAATCCAGATGCAGTTCACCCCGGAAACGTGCGGCAGCGGGAGTCTCCTCGATCAATTCCTGGATCACGCCCAACAGGGCCTGCGCCGTCACCCCAGCCTTTCGGGTATCCATCTCTTCGGGGAGTCGATTACCCATGGGTAGAGACCTTGTTTACTGCGCGGATCGCAACCGTTGCGATAGCGCCGAAGCGTTGTGCGGCGCATAGCCCGCATAGTCGTTGTTAAAGAAGATATAGACCTCTTTGGCCCCCTGTTGTCTCAACTTGCGCGCCGTTTCCGCAATTGAAGACAACTCCTCCTCGGTGTAGTTGTCGGCATACCACTCGCGACGTCCATGCAGGCGCAAGTAGCCGGTATCCCCGGTTAGAGTAGCGGTCAATTCATGGTGCGGATAATCAGGATTGCAATAGTTTGCGCCCCGCTTTTTGAGCAGAGAAAAGATCTCCTCTGTCAACCAACGTTCGTCACGGAACTCGACCGCCACAAGGGAGGGAGTTGCGAATGCAGCGAGAGCCGCGTCGAGCCGTTCCGGTTGATATGGCAGGTTGGGAGGCAACTGAAGCAGCAGCAGCCCCAGTGTATTATCGAGTAATTGTGCCGAGCGATTGAACTCGGTGATCAATTCCGCAACATCATGCAACCTATGCCTATGGCTGATTAGACGCGGCACTTTCAGTACATAGCGAAAACCTTCGGGCGCCCGCTCACGCCATCGCTCATAAGTTGAATCCTTAAAGCTGCGATAGAAGGTTGCGTTCACCTCTACGCTATTGAACTGCTCGGCATAAAAATCGAACCAGCGGCTTTTGGCCAGCTGTTCCGGATAGAAGACGCCTTTCCAGTGATCATAGCTCCACCCGGAAGTACCGACGAGAATGCTCATGTCATCGCCCGATGTCTTTGACCCTACAGGGTAGAGATTGACGGATATAAGTATAGTTATTCAAAACGCAATCTTGTCCGGCTCGGCTAACAGTCACGCATAAAGCGACCTGGTATTTCAACAAGTTTAGAAGAAAAAAATGACTTATTCCCACTCGTGTCGCTCAATTCAATCTATTCTGTAGATGGGTTCCCTGCAACGTCGATTCGCAGAGCAGGACTACATGGAACAGCGTGCCATGACGATGAGCGAACAGTACGAATATGTCAGTTGGAGCGAATTCTATCGTTTGTGCGGGAAACTCTACGAAAATATCTCGGTAGCGGGTTATCGTCCAGATACCATCATCGCCATCGCCCGGGGCGGCTATGCGCCAGCCCGTATCCTGGCAGACTATTTCGGTGTCATGAATCTGCTCAGCCTCAAGATTGAGCACTATCACGGGCCTGACAAGTTGCCTAGGGCCGTTATCCGCTATCCGTTGGGGGTGGACATAAGCGGTAGGGAGGTGCTGCTGGTCGATGATGTCAGCGATTCAGGAGAGACCTTTGCCGTCGCGCTTGAGCATCTTGAGGGATGCGG
>JASFJY010000297.1:0-5048 GCA_050119415.1 Chromatiales bacterium
GCTCTGGAAATTGAGCCGCAACAGCGTTTTGCCCGTTACGGCCTGATCCGCCTGGCATTGAGCGAAAGGAACTTCGAAGAAGCGGCAAGCCGGATCGATGCGGCGTTGACCGCGGATCCGGAGGATGGACAGGGGCTGATCTTCAAAGCGGAATTAGCGCTCAATCAGGGCAATCCGCAGCTTGCCGTCGATGCCTATCAGCAGGCGCTGAAGCTGAGCGATACACTGCTGACACGATTGGGGCTGGCGCGTGCCTTATTGGCCAGCGGCGACCCGAATGAAGCCGACACCCACCTGGACCAGGTGTTGGAGAAGCTGCCTGACAATCTGCCCGCTCGCTATCTGAAAGCGGTCTCGGCCTCCCAGCGCAACGATTACCAAGGCGCAAAGATCCTGTTGCAGGAAGTGCTGAGGGCGGCGCCCAGGCACTATCCGAGCATGTTGTTGTTGGGTGCCATCCACTTCAACCTGGCGGAATATGAGCAGGCGGTCAACAGTCTGGTGAGCTATCTGGCGGAGGAGGTGACCAATGTCCACGCCAAGAAGCTATTGGCCCAGGCCTACCTAAAGTTAGGCGATAACCAGCGTGCTCTCGAGCGTTTGGAGTCGGCGGCCGACAGCGCGCCCAACGACGCGGAACTGATGGGTATGCTGGGCAGCCTCTACACCAGCATGGGCGATTATGCCAGCGGTCAGGGCTATTATGAAAAGGCCCTGAAGCTGGCTCCGGGTACCAAAGAGATCGAGACCCGTATTGCCCTCAATCGTTGGGCCTCGGGGGACCATGACCAGGCTATTGCGGACCTGAATGCGATTGTGGAAACCGGTCAGGAATTCTTGCCGGCCGAGTTGGCGCTGATTACCGCCCAGATGCTGGACAAAGACTTTCAGCTGGCCCTCGAGTCCTCGCAAAAGATGATAGAGAAGCGTCCCGACATGTCGCTGGGTTACGTTCTTGCAGCCTCCGCCCTCGACGCCATGCAGAAACGGGACGAGGCGCGTGACTACCTGAAGCGGGCCATCGATGCCGACCCGAAGGCTGTCAACAGTTACCTGTTGCTGGCCCGCTTCGATCACGAAGAGGGTAAGGATGATCAGGCAAAGCGCCGGCTGGAATCGGCGCTGGCGCAACAGCCGAACGATGAGAAAGCGCTGCTCATGCTGGCGAACCTGGAGGAAAAGGGGGGTAATGTAGAGCGCGCCAGAGAGCTGGTGGAGAAGGCCAGGTCAGGCAATCCAAAAGCCCTGATGCCTAGAGTGCTGCTGGCCAATAACAACCTGCGCCAGGGTAGTCTCGAAGCTGCGCAGCAGTTGGTCGATGAGGCGCTGGCGATCGCACCCGATAACCAGGGAGTGCTGTTGCTGGCGGCCGATACGGCCCTGGCGAAGGGCGATAGGCAGGAGGCCCTGGCCAAATACGACAAACTGTTGGCGTTGGCCCCGGGTCTCGTGGAGGTGCAGTTCAAGCGAGGCAGGTTGTTGGTGCAAACCGGAGAGCTGCAGGCTGCCATGGATGCTTTCAATGCCGTGCTGAAGCAAGATCCGAAACACCTGGGTGCCCGTTGGATGCTGGGCGATATCGCGTTGAGCCAGGGCGATGAGAAGAAGGCCCTGGCCGAAGCGCAGGGGCTGATACAAGAACATGCCGAGCAACCGGCGGGCTACTCCCTCAAGGGCGATGTGATGATGCGACGGGGAGAGTTTGCCTCCGCCACGGCGAGTTACCGTATGGCTTACGATCGCGCCAAAGAGCGGGTCTTCATGTCCAAAATCACCAGTGCCCTGAAAGCGCAGGACAAGCATGACGAAGCCTTGGCCTTGTTAGAGCAATGGCTGGAGCAACATCCTGATGACTTGGTAGTGCGCACCAGTTATGCCACCCAGCTCCAGGTCATGGACCGGGTCGAGGATGCTTTGGCCGAATACCAGCGCATCATTGAGAAGCAGCCTGAGAATGCGCTGGTGTTGAACAATATGGCGTGGCTCTATCAGCAGCAGGGAGAAATGGACAAGGCGCGCAGCTTGGCGGAGAAGGCCTATGAGAAAGCCCCCCAGCTGGCCGGCGTGCTCGACACCTATGGCTGGATTCTGGTCAACAGCGGCGAGGTGGATAGAGGGCTCGAAGTGCTGGAAGAGGCGGTGGCAAAGGGTAAGGGGCAGGCCGATATCAGGTACCATTTGGCCGCTGCCCACGCTCGTGCCGGTAATACGGCTCAAGCGCGCAGCGATCTGCAGACCCTGCTTGACGAAGAGTCCGCCTTTGCTGAGCGGGAGGCGGCGAGCAAGCTGCTGGAGAGCCTGCGTTAGCGATCATGGCCCTCTGTTTCTAGTCCGCAATTGAACGTGAATATTCGCGTTCATTTGCGGACTGATCACTTACCTTGACTGCCCCACCTTAACCCGAGATGCCGCTGTGACGCAGCAGTGGCTCGATCTGCGGCTCGCGGTTGCGAAAGGCTACAAAGAGTTCCATGGCGTCCTTTGAACCGCCCTGCTCCAGGATCTCGTGTAGAAAGGTGTGTCCTGCATCGCTGTCGAAAATACCCCGTTCCTCGAACAGGGAGAAGGCGTCGGCGGAGAGCACCTCAGCCCATTTGTAGCTGTAGTAGCCCGCGGCATATCCGCCGGCGAAGATGTGGGAGAAACCATGGGGGAAGCGGTTCCAGGCCGGCGGCCGTACCACTGCCACTTGACTCCGTACCGCCTCGAGAATCTCATAGATGCGTCCCCCCTTCGCCGGGTCGTACTCCAGATGGATGCGGAAATCGAACAGGGAGAACTCCAGCTGACGCACCATCATCATTGCCGACTGGAAGTTTTTCGCCTCACGCATGCGTCGGTAGAGATCGTCGGGGATCGGCTCGCCGGTCTCCACATGGCCGGATATCAGGTCCAGCGCCGCCTTCTCCCAGCACCAGTTCTCCATGAACTGGCTTGGCAGTTCCACTGCGTCCCACGCCACACCGTTGATGCCGGCAACCGCCGGATAGTCGATAAGGGTCAGCAGATGATGTAAGCCGTGACCGAATTCATGGAACAGGGTCTCCACTTCATCGTGGCTCAAGAGCGACGGCTTGCCGTCCACCGGCGGCGAGAAGTTGCAGGTCAGGTAGGCGACGGGGGTCTGGTTGATGGTGTCGGTGAAGAAGCGGCTTAGGCAGTCGTCCATCCAGGCCCCGCCCCGCTTCTTCGGTCGCGCGTAGAGGTCGAGGTAGAACTGGCCCCGCAGTCGGTTGTCATGGTCGCGGATTTCGTAGAAGCGCACGTCCGGGTGCCAGGTGTCGGTCCCCTCGACCTGCGTGATGGTGATACCGTAGAGCCGTTCCACCACGGCGAACATGCCGGGGATCACCCGGGTTTCGGGGAAGTAGGGTTTCAGCATCTCCTGGGTGATGTGGTAGCGTTCATGACGCAGTTTTTCCGAGTAGTAGCCGATGTCCCAGGCCTGCAGATCGGTCATGCCGTGGGTCTTCTGCGCATAGGCCGTCAGTGCTTCGAGTTCGCGTTGTGCCTGTGCTCGTGAGCGGCTAGCCAAGTCGTTGAGGAAGTGCATGACCTCTTCGGTGGTGCGGGCCATCTTGCGTGCCAGCGAGCGCTCGGCGTAGTTGTCGAAGCCGAGCAACTGGGCCTGCTCGTGGCGCAGGGCGAGGATCTGTTCCATCACCTCGCCATTGTCCCACTGGCCGGCGTGGGGGCCCTGGTCGGAGGCGCGGGTTGAGAAGGCCTCGTAGACCTCCCGGCGCAGTTCCCGATTGTCGGCGTAGGTCATCACCGGCAGGTAGGAGGGATAGTCGAGGGTCAGCAGCCAACCTTCCCGGTGGTCGCGTTGACGGGCGGTCTGGGCGGCCAGGGCCAGGGCCGACTCTGGCAGCCCGGCCAGTTCACTCTCGTCGGTGACCAGCTTGCTCCAGGCGTTGGTGGCATCCAGCAGGTTTTCCTCGAACTTGGTGGTCAGCTGGGAGAGGGCTTGGCTGATCTCTTTATAGCGCTGCTTCTTTTGCGGCGGTAGATCGACGCCGGAGAGATGGAAGTCGAGCAGAGCGTTGTCGAGCAGTTTGTTTTGTGCCACATCCAACTCCTCACGGTTGCTTGAGACCGCCTTGTAGGCCTCGTAGAGGGCGCTGTTATGGCCCATCTCGGTGGCGTAGTCGCTGAGCTTCGGCAGGCAGGCGTTATAGGCCTTGCGCAAGTCGTCGCTGTTGACCACAAAATTCATGTGGTTGACCGGCGACCAGGCTCGGCTGAGGCGGTCGTCTAATTTTTCCAGTGGTTCCACCAGATTTTTCCAGTCGTACTGTTGGCCGGACTCGAGTAGTTGTCGGATCGCATTCCGGTTCTCCGCCAGCAGCTGATCAATGGCCGGTTCGATGATGTCGGGGGTGATGTGAGTGAAGGCGGGAAGTCCTTCCATTTCGAGCAAGGGGTTGTTCATCTCTTCGCTCCATTGTGGGCTGTGATGTGAGGGCGTCTTTGGTTTGGCATAGTCATGTATTGCAACGCAGGAGCCTGGCATTGGCGAGCCTGCGTGCGCGGCTGGCGTCACGCTGAAATCGTCAAACAATACGAAACACTACACTAGTCACGACCGCTATTGAAAAAGGGAGTGTTGACCTGGTGGCCATTGCGCATGGCCTGAAACACCGCGTTGGGTGGATTCGCTTTTCCGCTCAGCAGATTACAGATCAAATCCTCATAGAGGATCGCTCGGTAGTCGCTGGCCCCTTTGGGTATGGGTTGCCAAAGGGTGCCGCTCAGGGGAGTCAGCCCCTGGCCGCTGCCGTAGGCATAGACCCTGTACTCCCGGTGACCGCATCGCAAACCCTCGTAGCTGCTGTTGACGGCACCCTGATTGGAACGGATCACTACAATGAACCGGCTCACCCCGTCATCACCTGTGCGCAGCGACTTTCGTTCGATGGCATAGGTAAAACGATCATTGTCGCCTTTGAGGGTGAAACGCTGCAGATCGTCTGGATCGAAAGTCTCCGGTAGTGTGATCGCCTCCTCTCGCCACTGTTCAGTTGGTGGTGCATAGTCGTTGCTATCCC
>JASFJY010000298.1:0-5029 GCA_050119415.1 Chromatiales bacterium
TCTTCCTTTATTTCTTCAGCAAGACCGCCAAGGAGGCCACCGCCGGCGTGCCCAACGGTCTGCAGAATTTCGTCGAATGGATTGTCAACTTCATCGACGAGAGTGTGCGCGGCTCCTTCTCAGCCCGTAACTCTCTGGTCGCGCCCCTGGCCCTCACCGTCTTCGTCTGGATCTTCCTGCAGAATCTGATGGACCTGGTGCCGGTCGATCTGATCCCCTGGATCAGCGGCCTGCTCGGCATCCACTACATGAAAGTGGTGCCCTCCACCGATCCCAACGCCACCTTCGGCATGGCCATTGGCGTTTTCATTCTGGTTCTCTTTTACAGCATTAAGATCAAGGGCGTCGGCGGTTTCGTCGGCGAACTCACCCTGCAGCCCTTCGCTTCGAAAAATCCCGTGGTGAGCATTCTCTTCATTCCGGTCAACTTCATATTGGAATTCGTCAGCCTGATCGCCAAGCCCATCTCGCTCGCTCTGCGTCTGTTCGGCAACATGTACGCCGGTGAGATGATCTTCATCCTCATTGCCATCATGTATAATGCCGGTTTGATTCTCGGCCTCTTCGGTGGCGTGCTACAACTGGGCTGGGCCATCTTTCATATCCTGATCATTACACTGCAGGCGTTCATCTTCATGACCCTGACAATCGTCTATCTGGATATGGCGCATCACGAACACTGATTTTCAACCTTCTCAACTATCTAGTTCATTAAACGGGAGACCAATAATGGAACAAGCACTGCTGTACATTGCCGGCGCGATCATGATGGGCCTGGGCGCCCTGGGTGCTGCGGTAGGCATCGGCGTACTGGGTGGCCGCTTTCTCGAAGGCGCCGCGCGTCAGCCTGAACTCATCCCCATGCTGCGTACCCAGTTCTTCATCGTCATGGGTCTGGTCGACGCTGTGCCCATGATTGCCGTAGGTCTGGCCATGTACGTACTGTTCGCTGTTGCCTGAATAAGGCCGTTGAGCGAACCCACTATCATCTCGTCCAACGAGAGGTAATTCCGGGATGAACATCAATCTGACTCTAATAGGTCAGCTGCTCTCATTTGCGGTCTTCGTCTGGTTCACGATGAAGTACGTCTGGACACCCATCATGGGTGCGCTGGAAACCCGCAAGAAGGAGATTGCAGACGGCCTTGCCGCCGCCGAGCGCGGACAGCACGAGCAGGAACTTGCCAAGGAGCGGGCGAAGGACGTGCTGCAGGACGCCAAATCTCAGGCGGCTGAAATCGTAGCCCAGGCCCAGAAACGGGCGGCTGAAATCGTCGACGAGTCCAAAGGGACCGCGCGCATCGAGGGTGAGCGAATCCTCAGCTCGGCGAAGGCGGAGATCGAACAGGAGACCAACCGGGCGCGTGAGCAACTGCGCACCAGGGTGGGTGAACTGGCGGTTGCCGGCGCCGAGAAGATCTTGCGCAAGGAGATCAACGCCGCCGCGCACAAGGATATCGTTGAAGCCTTGGCCAAAGAGATCTAGGGTAGCGACATGGCAGCAGACGCAATCACCATTGCACGCCCCTACGCCGAAGCGGTCTTCGCCCGCGCCGAAGAGAGCGGACAGCTCGACCAATGGTCTGAGATGCTCAATTTTCTCTCGGTGGTGGTGTCCGATCCGTCAGTGGCGCCGGTCGTCGGCAACCCCCTGCTCGATCGTCAGGCGCTGATCGATCTTCTGCTCGAAATCGGCGGCGGGAACATCAACGAAGAGGGCGGCAATCTGGTCCGCCTGCTGGTACACAACGGACGCCTTGGGCTTGTTCCGGAGATCGAAAGCCTGTTCGAAACCCTCAAGGCCGAAAAGCAGCGTACCCTCAAGGTGCAAGTCACTACCGCTTTTGCCCTCAAGCCGGCGCAGGAGAAGTCGATTGCAAATGCCTTGAAGGCGAAGCTGGGACGCGAGGTTAGCATCAGCAGCGAAAAGGACCCCGATCTGATCGGCGGCGTCCACATCCGCGCGGGTGACCTGGTGATCGACGGCTCCGTCCGTGGAAAACTGCAGCAACTGGCGAACGAATTGGGAATCTAAGCGAGAAGCCATCATGCAACTCAATCCATCCGAGATCAGCGAACTGATCAAAAGCAAGATCGAGAAGTTCGATCTGAAGACCGAAGCCCGCAACGAAGGCACCATTATCAGCCTGACTGACGGCATCACCCGAATCCACGGCCTCGAGGATGTCATGTCCTACGAGATGTTGGAGTTCCCGGGCAATACCTACGGCCTGGCCCTCAACCTGGAGCGCGACTCCGTCGGCGCGGTGGTGCTGGGTGACTACAAACACCTGAGCGAAGGCGACGCGGTAAAATGTACCGGCCGCGTGCTCGAGGTGCCGGTGGGCGAAGGCCTGCTGGGTCGAGTGGTCGACTCCCTGGGCAATCCAATGGACGGCAAGGGCGACATCAGCTACGAGGTCACCTCGGAGATCGAGAAGGTGGCGCCCGGCGTTATCGAGCGTAAGTCAGTGGACCAGCCCGTACAGACCGGCCTCAAGTCGATCGACTCCATGGTACCGATCGGCCGCGGCCAGCGTGAGCTGATCATCGGCGATCGTCAGACCGGTAAGTCGGCCATCGCCATTGACACCATCATCAACCAGAAGGGCACTGGCGTTAAGTGTATCTACGTTGCGGTGGGTCAGAAGAACTCCACCATCGCCCAGGTGGTGCGTAAGCTCGAAGAGCACGGCGCCATGGAGCACACCATCATCGTTGCCGCTCCCGCCGCCTATTCGGCCGCGATGCAGTTCATCGCCCCCTACTCCGGCTGCACCATGGGTGAGTACTTCCGCGACAAGGGTGAGGACGCGCTGATTATCTACGACGATCTGACCAAGCAGGCATGGGCCTACCGTCAGGTCTCCCTGCTGCTACGTCGTCCGCCGGGTCGTGAGGCCTACCCCGGCGACGTCTTCTACCTCCACTCCCGTCTGCTGGAGCGCGCCGCGCGAGTCAACGCCGACTATGTGGAGAAGATGACCGACGGCAAGGTCAAGGGCAAGACCGGCTCGCTGACCGCGCTGCCGATCATCGAGACCCAGGCCGGTGACGTATCGGCCTTCGTGCCCACCAACGTGATCTCCATCACCGATGGCCAGATCTTCCTTGAGGCAGATCTGTTCAACAGCGGTATCCGACCCGCCATCAACGCCGGCCTTTCGGTCTCCCGTGTGGGCGGCGCCGCTCAGACTAAAATCATCAAGAAGCTGGGCGGCGGTGTACGACTGGCCTTGGCCCAGTATCGCGAGCTGGCGGCCTTCTCCCAGTTTGCATCAGATCTCGACGAGGCGACCCGCAAACAGCTGGAGCGCGGTGAGCGTGTCACCGAACTGATGAAACAGCCCCAATACTCGCCGCTGACAGTGGCCGGTATGGCGGTGGCCCTGTTCGCAGCCAACGAAGGCTACCTGGACGACGTTGAGACCAACAAGGTGGTCGATTTCGAAGCCTCACTGCAGGGTTACATGAAGAGCAGCCAAAAAGATCTGATGGACAAGATCAACGAGAGCGGCGATTACAACGCTGAAATCGAACAGGCCCTTCATGACGCGATGAAGGACTTCAAGGCCAACAATACCTGGTAAGTCGTTCACGCTAGCAAGTCAAGGTTAAAGATATGGCAGGCGCAAAAGAGATCCGGACACAGATCGGCAGTATCAAAAACACGCGCAAGATCACCAGCGCGATGGAGATGGTTGCCGCGTCCAAGATGCGTAAGGCGCAGCAACGCATGCAGGCCACCCGGCCCTATGCGGAGAAGATGCGCAACGTGATCGGGCATCTGTTCCATGCCCATCCCGAGTACAAGCACACCTTCACGATCGAGCGTGATGTGTCTCGTGTGGGTTACATCATCGTCTCTTCAGACCGTGGCCTCTGTGGCGGCCTCAACAACAACCTCTTCCGCAAGCTGTTCAGAGAGATGAAGCAGCAGCGGGATGCGGGGATCGAGATCGACTTCTGCACCATCGGCAACAAGGCGCTGGGCTTCTTCAGCCGCTTCGGCGGCAATGTGGTCAGCCAGGCGACCCACCTGGGCGATACACCCCATATCGAGGACCTGATCGGCACCGTGAAGGTGATGCTTGATGCCTATACCGAGGGCAGGATCGATCGCATCTATATCGCCTACAACGATTTCGTCAACACCATGACCCAGAGCCCCACCATTGAGCAGCTAGTGCCCATCGCCTCCGACATGGAGGATGATCTAAAACATCATTGGGACTATATCTACGAGCCCGATTCGAAGGAGGTCCTGGACAACTTGCTCGGCCGCTACGTGGAGTCGCTGGTCTACCAGGCGGTAGTGGAGAATGGCGCCTGCGAGCAGTCGGCGCGCATGGTGGCGATGAAGGCCGCCTCAGACAATGCCGGCAACCTGATCGACGAGCTGCAGCTGATCTACAACAAAGCGCGCCAGGCGGCGATCACCCAGGAGATCTCGGAGATCGTAGGCGGCGCCGCCGCCGTCTGACGCGGCTGACAGCAGACAGAATTTGAGTTTTTAAACATTGAGAGTCGCCTGGAGCGGCAAGAGGAACCAGAAATGAGTTCGGGCAAAGTGGTTGAAATCATCGGTGCTGTGGTGGATGTCGAGTTTCCACGCGGCGAGATGCCGAAAGTCTACGATGCACTCAAGATCAACGAGGTGGACCTCACCCTGGAAGTTCAGCAGCAGCTGGGTGACGGTGTTGTGCGTACCATCGCCATGGGTTCGACCGATGGTCTGAAGCGTGGCGTTGAGGTTGAGAGCACCGGTGCACCGATCAGCGTGCCAGTGGGTCAAGGTACCCTGGGCCGCATCATGGATGTACTCGGCAAGCCGGTCGACGAAGCCGGCGAGGTCAAAACCGACAAACTCATGCCGATCCACCGCCAGCCCCCGACTTTGGAAGAGCAGGCCACCACCACCGAGATCCTGGAGACCGGCATCAAGGTCATCGATCTGATCATGCCCATCGCGAAGGGTGGTAAGATCGGACTGTTCGGCGGTGCCGGCGTGGGCAAGACCGTGACCCTG
>JASFJY010000299.1:0-5005 GCA_050119415.1 Chromatiales bacterium
TGTGGCTCTTGGAAAGGGCGCGCCATTCCATCCTTCGGTCCGTAAACGGCACATCCATGTGCCACTCCTGCCTGCGAGCCACGCCTTGATCTGGCGTATTGGGGCGGCTCTGAATGTTACAGAATCTGTGACGGGGTACACTAGGATGGGGATCTGGCCTATATTATAAAGAATTGGATAGCACTGCCGACAGGTGTCTGAGCAGGTTACACGATGTTGTCTCGCATAAAAAAATCCTGGCCCCATTCCATGGATGCCAGGATTTTGTGTCGCGATGATTGGTTGGCAAAGTAATCGGTTCCGTTGACGTCCCTGTTCCTGTGTGTTGTCCATAACTTCCCTTGATGCGACGATTTCAGTGTATGGTATAAACCATAGGTTGTATGCAGGTTTGTTCCGAAATTGGAGTAGGCATTTTCTGACACGACCCCCCGACCCGAACTTGATTCGTCCACCGCATATTTGAAACAATTCGACCTTCCCGAATCGGATACAGATCGCATTACCCTACAACACCCCCGAGGTACCCATCCATGCCCCTTATCAGAGCATTTCCCGGACTGCGCCCGGAGCCCGGCCGCGCTGCCGATGTGGCGGCTCCGCCCTACGACGTAATGAACCAAGCGGAGGCGCGAGAGATGGTGGTGGGCAGGCCCTGGAGTTTTCTCCACATCTCCAGGCCCGAGGTGGATCTGCCTGAAGGAGTCGATCCCTACGCTCCGGAAGTTTATGCCAAGGCAGCGGAAAACCTGCAGAAAATGATCCGCGAAGGGGTCCTTGTGCGGGATGACAAGCCCTGTTATTACGTCTATCGGTTGACCATGGGGCAGCATCGGCAGACCGGCCTGGTGGCCGTCGCGTCGGTGGAGGCCTATGATAGTAATCGTATCAAAAAGCATGAATTCACCCGTCCCGCCAAGGAGGACGACCGGGTGCGCCAGATCGACGCCCTGAATGCCCAGACCGGCCCGGTTTTTCTCGTCTACCCCAGTGCCCCCGCTGTGGATCAACGGCTGGTCCAGGTATCCCAGGCACAACCCGATATGGAGGTGACTGCCGCCGATGGGGTGCGACACGAGGTCTGGGTGATCGACGACAACGACATGGTCGATCAGCTCACTGCCGATTTTGATGCCATGCAGGCTCTCTATGTGGCCGACGGGCATCACCGTTCCGCCGCCGGTTCCCGGGTGGGTGCGGCACGCAAGGAGAGCAATCCGCAGCACACGGGCGAGGAGCCCTACAACTACTTCCTGAGTGTGATTTTTCCTCACAACCAGATGCAGATCCTCGACTACAATCGGGTCATAAAGGATCTCAACGGCCTCGACAAGGAGGCCTTTCTGGCCCGTGTCGGCGAGGCCTTCTCGGTGGAATCGAGCGATCAACCGGTGAAGCCGTCGCAAGTGGCTGAATTCGGTATGTATATCGACCGTCAATGGTATCGGTTGCGGCTCGATCCGGTGCGCATTCCGAGGAACGATCCGGTGGCGCGTCTCGATGTCAGCCTGTTAGCCGACAACCTGATCGAGCCGATTCTCGGCATCTCCGATCCCCGCCGCGATCCCCGCATCGACTTCGTCGGTGGTATCCGTGGTCTGGCCGGGCTGGAGAAACGGGTGGACTCGGGTGAGATGGCGGTCGCCTTCTCGCTCTTCCCCACCGGTATGGAGGATCTGATGGCGGTGGCTGACGCCGGCGAGGTGATGCCGCCGAAATCGACCTGGTTCGAACCCAAACTGGCGGATGGACTGGTCAGCCATATACTTGACTGAACTTACTCAAGGAACGCAACTTCCCATGGTCACCACCAGCAGTCGGCTCCCGGAGGGTGACGATATCACTGCCGAAGATGTCGCCCACTGGCTCGAGCGTCTGCCTCATGAGTTAGGCGCCGAGGACCGCAAATATCTCGACAAGGCCACCCAGCTCGCTGTGGCGGGTGATGCCGGCATCGCCAGTCTGTGCGGTGAACCCCAGCTGCGTCACGCCCTCTCGGTGGCCGAGATTCTGGCCGACATGGGGATGGACCGGGAGACTGTCGCCGCGGCCATACTGCTGGGATCACTCGGCAGCAAACAGGTGAGTCTGCAGCAGATTACCCAGGCGTTGGGAGACAACACAGCACGCATGGTCGACGATCTGACCCGCATCGGCCTGTTATTCGATCTGTCGCCCGAGGTCAAACCGGGCGACGAGGAGGATCACGCCGAGAACTTGCGACGCTTGTTGCTAGGTATTGCCGAGGATGTGCGGGTGGTGCTGGTGTTGGTGGCCCAGCAGCTGCACCTGATGCGCAGCGCCCGTGGCCTCTCGCCCGAGCTGCGCCAACGTCTGGCGTCGGAGACTCATGACATCTATGCGCCGCTGGCCAATCGGCTGGGTGTTTGGCAAGTCAAATGGGAGCTGGAGGACCTTTCCCTGCGCTTTCTGCATACCGAAGCGTACAAGCGCATCGCCAGCCAGCTCGACGGCCGGCGCGCCGACCGGGAACAATTCATACGACAGATCATCGAACTGCTGCACGAGAAGTTCGCGGCGGTCGGTATCCAGGCCGAGATCAGCGGCCGGCCGAAACATATCTACAGCATCTGGCGCAAGATGCAGCGCAAGTCGGTCGATATCGAGCAGATCTTCGATCTGCGGGCGGTGCGCGTGTTGGTGGACGACATCGCCCAGTGTTATGCCGCCCTGGGGGTGGTGCACGGCTTGTGGCGCCACATCCCCGGCGAGTTCGACGACTATATCGCCACTCCCAAGGTCAACCTCTACCAGTCGATCCATACCGCGGTGATCGGTCCCGAGGAGAAGACCCTGGAGGTGCAGATCCGCACCCGCGACATGCACAATCATGCGGAATTGGGTGTCGCCGCTCACTGGCGCTATAAGGAGAATGCCAAGCACGACGCCGATTTCGAGCGCCGCATTGTGTGGATGCGCCACTGGCTGGAACGCAAGGAGTTCAGCGACGAGAGCGGTGATCTGCCCGATTTTCTCGATACCGAGCTGGAGGCGACCCGCATCTATGTGCTGACCCCCCAGGGTAAGGTGATCGAACTGCCGAAAGGCTCGACGCCGCTCGATTTCGCCTACTCTATCCATACCGATATCGGCCACACCTGCCGCGGGGCGCGGGTCGATGGCCATATCGTGCAGCTCAACCGCCCCTTACGCAGTGGTGAGACGGTAGAGATCCTCACCGCCAAGAACGGCACCCCGAGCCGTGACTGGCTCAATCCCCATCTCGGCTATGTGCACAGCTCCAAGGCGCGCAATCGGATCAAGCAGTGGTTCAAACACCTCGATTTCGAGCACCATGTGGAGTTGGGGCGCTCCATGCTGGAGCGGGAGATGATCCGGCTCTCGGTGACCCACAAACCCGACCTGGAGGCGGTCGCGGCCAAGCACAATCTGCAGCATGCGGAGGATGTCTACGCCGCCATCGGCCGTGGTGATCTGTCGCCGATTCAGGTGGCGGGGGTGGGCGGTCGCCTGCGTCCAGCGCCGCGGCCCAAACCGCCGACGACGCCTAAGAGTACCTCGATCAAGGGCGAAGTGGTGGTGGCCGGGGTCGATGACCTGATGACCAATATCGCCCGCTGCTGCAAACCGGTGCCCAACGATTCTATCGTCGGCTTCGTGACCAAGGGACGCGGGGTCACGGTACATCGGCAGGATTGCGCCAATATGCGAGCCTTAAACGAGGATCAGCAGGCCCGTCTGGTGGAGGTGCATTGGAGCGAGCAGCAATCCCAAGTCGCCTATGCCGTCGATTTTCTTGTCGTTGCCTGCGACCGCAAGGGATTGTTGCGGGATATCTCGGCCATCCTCACTAATGAGGATATCGACGTCATCGGCGTCAATACCAACAGTGACCGCAGGACCGATACGGCGACCATGCGTTTTACCGTGGAGGTGTGCGATATGGAGCAGTTGAGCCGGTTGCTCTGCAAAGTGGAGCAACTGCCTGATGTGAATGTGGTCAAACGTGTAACATGAACAGCGTGTCACGGCAGATTGCCAGCCTGTCCTCCCAGGGCTAAACTAACGTGTTGTTATTTTATGGTTTTTTATCTTGATCCAACAAAGGCCCGGCAGGCCGGGAAAAGCAAGCTTTGAGCACTGAGACCAAAACCAATCTGCTCGATCTCGATCGCCGGGCTATGGAAGCGTTTTTTCTGCAGCTGGGCAGCAAGGCCTTTCATGGGCGCAATGTCTTCAAGTGGATTCACAAACATGGAGTCACCGATTTTGACGCCATGACAGATATTTCCAAACGCCTGCGCGAACAGCTGCGGGCGGTGGCGGAGATTCGGCTTCCTGAGTTGATTTTCGAACAACCGGCCCTGGACGGTACCTGTAAGTGGCTCATCGAGCTGGCTGACGGTCAGCGTGTCGAGACGGTCTACATTCCCGACGACGGACGAAACACCATCTGTGTCTCCTCCCAGGTCGGCTGCGCCCTCGATTGTGCTTTCTGTTCCACCGCCCAGCAAGGCTTCAACCGCAATCTCAGCGTGACGGAGATCATCGGTCAGGTCTGGATCGCCACCCGCGAGCTGGGGACACCGCCGAGCAACATCGTCTTGATGGGTATGGGTGAGCCGCTGGCCAACTTCGACGCCGTGGTGACGGCCATGAACATCATGCAGGACGACCTGGCCTATATGCTCTCCAAATACCGCGTCACCGTCAGCACCTCGGGCATTGTGCCTGCGTTGAAGCGACTCAAGGAACTGTCCGATATCAGTCTGGCGGTCTCCCTGCATGCCCCAGACAACGCCCTGCGTGACGAACTGGTGCCGATCAACCGTAAGTATCCGCTGGAGCAACTGGTTCCCGCCTGCCGCGAGTTCGTCAAGGGCGACAAGCGGCGCACGGTGACCTGGGAGTACGTCATGCTCGACGGCGTCAACGACAGTCTGCAACACGCCAAGGCACTGATCCGGTTGCTGGAGGGCACCCCTTCCAAGGTCAACCTGATCCCCTTCAATCCCTTTCCTGG
>JASFJY010000300.1:0-5005 GCA_050119415.1 Chromatiales bacterium
TCAACAAATACCCGTGTCCACGGCAATTTAGTGACTGTGATTCCCACAATTCATGGCTCACCCTACCGGCGCACATGAACCACCGACGGAGGCGAACCTGAGAATGAAACGCGTTTTTTACACTCCGTTGGACAGTTAGCCGCTGAAAACGTCAAACACGATGAAACACTACCCCAAACTACTGTAATATCATCACCGTCAACAGCTCAGCCAAGACTCGAAACGCCCATGCGCTTGCTCAGGCACTTCGCCGCCTCTCTCTTCGACAGTCTTCGCGACTTGGCCCCCATTGTCGCCGTCATCGGCTTTTTCCAACTGATCGTGTTACAACAACCCATCCCTAACCTCAGCGGACTGCTGGTCGGCACCCTGTTGGTGATTCTGGGTCTGACCCTTTTCGTACAGGGTCTCAACCTGGCGCTCTTCCCCATGGGCGAAGGCATGGCCTGGGACTTCGCCCGAAAAGGCAGTCTAAGCTGGCTGCTGTTATTCGCCTTCGCCCTCGGCTTCGGAACCACGGTCGCAGAACCAGCGTTGATCAAGATCGCGGAAGAAGCTGCGGAAATCGCCGCCAATGGCCGCATGATCAACGCCTCAAAGCAATCCCAGGAGCACTACGCCGACGGCTTGCGATATACCGTGGCCACCTCGGTGGGATTCGCCATCGTGCTGGGGGTAGTGCGCATCCTCAAAGGCTGGCCGGTCCAGTATCTTATCATCGGCGGCTATATCGGCGTGGTCATCATGACCGCCCTGGCGCCGCCCGAAATCATCGGCATCGCCTATGACTCCGGTGGTGTGACCACCTCCACCATCACCGTGCCCTTGGTCACCGCCCTGGGGGTAGGACTCGCCTCCAGTATCAAGGGGCGTAATCCGATGACCGACGGCTTCGGCCTGATAGCCTTCGCCTCGTTGACGCCCATGATCTTCGTCATGGGCTATGGGATGTGGCTGTGAACGAAGCACTGCTCCACTTCGTCGAGGTGAGTCTGGGCACCCTGCTCGACGTGCTGCCCATCGCCACCATTCTGTTAGGCTTCCAGTTTCTGGTGTTGCGCCGACCGGTGAAAAATCCCCGGGAGGTGCTGGTCGGCTTTCTCATGGTGCTGGTCGGTCTAACCCTCTTTCTCGAGGGGCTCGATTTGGCCCTCTTCCCCCTGGGTGAGCTGATGGCCGCCCAACTGACCTCACCGGAGCTGCTCGGCACCAGCGGCGACTCGCTCAAGGTGCAGTGGCACCACTACTTCTGGGTCTATCTCTTCGCCGCCAGCATCGGCTTCTCCACCACCATCGCGGAGCCTTCGCTGATCGCGGTGGCGATCAAGGCCCATCAGGTCTCCGCCGGCGCCATCAGTCAGTGGGGTCTACGCATCGCCGTCGCCATCGGGGTCGCCGTGGGCATCGCCTTGGGCAGTTACCGCATCATCAGCGGCACTCCCCTCCACTGGTACATCATGGCCGGTTATGTAGTGGTAATCATGCAGACTCTGTTCGCGCCGCGCAGCATCATCGCGCTCGCCTATGACTCCGGCGGTGTCACCACCTCCACCGTCACTGTACCCCTGGTGGCCGCACTCGGCCTGGGGCTTTCGAGCAACATCCCCGGCCGCAGCCCACTTTTGGATGGCTTTGGGCTGATCGCTTTTGCCAGCTTGTTTCCCATCATGTCCGTCATGGCCTATGCCCAGCTAAGCGAATGGCGCAGCAGGAGAGATGGCCGATGACCTCACGAGGTAACGCCCATGCACTTTAAACTCATCATCGCCCTGGTGGAGGACAGCACCACCGATAAGGTTCTTCAGGCGGCCCGCGAAGCCGGCGCCACCGGCTCAACCATTATCAATCAGGCTCGGGGCGAAGGGATTCAGCAGTCGAAAACCTTTTTCGGCCTAACCCTGGAGACTCAGCGGGACGTCCTCATGCTACTGGTCGAGGAGCACCTCAGCCGTTCCATACTGGAACGCATTGCCGAGGCGGGCCAGTTCGATGATCAGCCGGGAACCGGCATCGCCTTCCAGATCGATATCGAGGACGCGGTCGGCGTCAGTCATCAGATACAGACACTGTCACAGGTTATCGAGGAGGAGCTATGAGTGAACGCCTAGTGATCCGGGTTCGGGATGTGATGAAGACCAACTTCGACATGGTCGACGGCTTGGACACGGTTGCCACGGCCCTGGAGAAGATGCTGCACGTGGAGACCAAGTCACTGATCGTCAAGAAACGTAACTCAGATGATGAATTCGGCCTGGTGATGCTCTCCGACATCGCCCGTCAGGTACTGGCGATGGATAGGGCGCCGGAACGGGTCAACATCTACGAGATCATGACCAAACCCGCTCTCACCGTCTCTCCCAATATGGACATACGCTACTGCGCCCGCATTTTCAGCCGTTTCGACCTCTCCCGCGCGCCTGTGGTAGAGCACGGCGAGGTGGTGGGCGTCGTCAGCTACACCGATATGGTCTTGAAAGGCCTCAAACGCAATCACACCGGCAACTGAACAACGCCATGGAAACCCTGCTGTCCCGGGCCGAATACCGCCCCAGTGACAATTGCGACGAACGGCCGGCGGGAATCCAGGTCGATCTATTGGTGATCCATAGCATCAGCCTGCCGCCCGGTCAGTTCGGGGGGCCCTGGATCGACGATCTCTTCATGAACCGGCTCGATCCGGCGGCACACCCCTATTTTCTCGAAATCAAAGGGCTCAGGGTCTCCACTCACCTGCTGATCCGGCGCGACGGCCAGCTGCTCCAGTATGTACCGCTCGACCGGCGTGCCTGGCATGCCGGTCGCTCGAGCTTCTGCGGCCAAGACTGCTGCAACGACTTCTCCATCGGCATCGAACTGGAAGGTAGCGACAACACCCCCTTCACCGATGCTCAATACGCCACCCTTGCCGACGCCACACGGGAGATTCAGCGACACTATCCAGCCATCACACCAGAGCGCATCACCAGCCATGGCGCCATCGCCCCTGATCGCAAGTCCGACCCGGGGCCCCAGTTCGATTGGAGCCGCTATTTGGCGTCCTTATCAAACGCTAGAACTTATGATCAGACTTAGTCTCATGCCCTCTCCTCGCGCGACAATCCGCGCTAAAACCGCTCCCACTTTCTTGCAACTTTCACTGATATACCGGAAACTTTCGCGATGAGCATTTTCATTATTGTCATCTGCCTGATTGCAGAGCGGTTTCTGCTCGATCACCAGCATCTGCGCCAGAAACCCTGGCTGGAAACTTTCAGTAAATGGCTGACAGATCAACGTAGACCCGAATGGACCAAGCGCGGCCTGATGAGTCTCATCACCGTGCTCCTGCCTCCCCTGCTAATCACCGCACTGCTGCAGCAACTGCTCGCCGGCAGCCTGTTCGGCCTCCCCAGTGTTATCTTTGCCGCCGCCGTGCTGCTCTACTGCCTTGGCCCCATTGATCTCGATACCCAGGTCAACGACTACAGCCAGGCCGCTGAAGCAGACGAAGAGCCCCAACTTAGACGCCTTGCACGGGATATCATCGAGGATGAACCGCCCACCAGTGAACCGGCCCTTTCCCAGTCGGTCGCCGAAAGTATCCTATTGCAGGCCAATCAACGACTGTTCGGCGTCATCTTCTGGTTCCTCCTGCTGGGTCCTCTGGGCGCCTTGCTCTATCGCATGACCACACAACTGCCACGGCTGGAGCAGGCCAATCGGGATATCGACTTCTTTCTCAACGCCAAACAACTGCTGTTGATCATGGATTGGCTGCCGGCCCGGCTTACCGCCATCTGCTATGCCATCGCCGGCAGCTTCGAGGATGCACTCTACGGCTGGCGCAGCTATCGAGATCGACGCTATGACGAATTCAGCGACAGCAACAGCGGTACCCTGATCTGCACCGGCAGCGGCGCCATGCGCCTCAACACCCTGCTGGAGGAACATAGCGACGAACTCCATGATTTCAGTCACCTTCCCCAATCTGCCATGGCTCTGGTCTGGCGTTCACTTGTGGTCTGGCTGGTTATCGCCGGCCTGCTAGCACTGACCGGTATTGTCTGAATCCTTGTCAAACGAGACCACTATCGACCTACTACGCCATGGTAAACCCGTCGGCGGCAGGCGCTATCGCGGACAGCTAGACGACCCACTCAGCGAAACGGGCTGGCAAGAGATGTGGTACGCCACTTCGGCTGAGACACCCTGGCAGACCATCATCAGTTCACCACTGTGCCGCTGTCGCGAATTTGCCCAACAGCTGAGCGAAAAGCTCTCACTGCCTATCACAGTTGACGATCGCCTCAAGGAGGTGGGATTTGGCGCCTGGGAGGGCAAATCGGCAGAGATGTTAAAGGCACAGGACGACACCATTCTCAAACGCTTCTATCACGATCCCATCAACAACCGTCCGGCAACCGCGGAGCCCCTTGAGAGTTTCAGCCAAAGAGTCAACGAGGCATTGCAAACGGCGATCCAGACCCATCGGGGCAAACATATCCTGATCGTTACCCACGCAGGCGTTATCCGCAGCGCTCTAGCCACGACTCTTGGCGCTCCGCTGGGCAGCATGTACCGCCTCTCCATTGCCACAGCCAGCCTCTCGCGCATTCGCATAGAGGAGCAGCGCCCGCCAACCGTGGTTTTTGTTGGCAGAAGGCGATTATAGTGATTATAATGTGACCCGGTTCACAAGATTCTTAGGAATTTCGCGCCTATGATGGAGCTAGGCTTGAGTTCTAACGGGAACGGATGCCTCTCAAATGAGACGAGGAGGTTATCTATGATCTGGCTACTGCTGCTGTCCGCTGCCGCTGGTATCATACTCTCAGTGCTGGTAACTGAACGGTTTAAAATTCCATCCTGAAATCACTTCACGTAAAAATCGGCCCCGCCTTCTATTGCCCAAAAATATAAGGACGGGGCTTTTTACCGCCCATACTGCCTGACATATTCATACATGGCCACTGAGGCCGCGACCGCGACATTAAGGCTCTCTATCTCACCATACTGCGGAATTGAG
>JASFJY010000301.1:0-5003 GCA_050119415.1 Chromatiales bacterium
CCTTAAACAGGAGAGCATTCAGTACGTGGTGCAGGTCAATGGTAAGGTAAGGGCCAAGATTCAGGTAGCGGCCGGTAGCGACAACGACACGGTTAGCAAACTGGCACTGGAAAACGAGAACGTACAGCGTTTTATCGGTGATGCCACCGTGCGCAAGGTGATCGTGGTGCCCAACAAGCTGGTGAGCGTCGTCGCCAAGTGAGTTTTGCATGACTGAGTCGCTGCTCCATCGACTGTCGGGTTACGCTGCGCTAATCCGACCTACCTGCTAATCGAGGTGCAGGGTGCGGCTTGCCGCACCCTGATCGATCGGGTTATATCGATGTCTCATCAACGACCTTGTGCGACGGAAGAGGATAGATCAGGTGTATTCTAAAGATTCAATTTCTTCCCCTGTGTGGCCGTTGCTGTTATTGCTGCTCACCCTCAGCGGATGCGGTTTCCATCTCAAGGGCTACCAACAGGCCGCTTCGCCGGCGCTCAACGGTCTCTATGTGGAGCGAGGCGAGGAGCGCGGCACCCTGGCGGGAACCTTGGCCCACAACCTGCGCACCGGCGGTGTTGAGTTGGCTGCGGATGCGCGGTCGGCGAAAGCGCGGGTGAAGATCACCCAGGAGCGTCTGCAGAGCCGGGTGCTGGCGGTGGACGCCAACGGCAAGGCCCTCGATTCGGAGCTGCAGCTGGAGGCCAGCTTCCGCCTGACACCCGCCTCCGGCGATGAGCCGACGACTCAGACCCTGGAGCTGGTGCGCCAGCTCAGCTACAGCGGCAGCGACGAGCTGGGCCAGCGCAATGAGGCGGCGCTGCTCGCCGACGACATGCGCAACGACATGGCCAATCAGATCATACGCCGGTTGGAGGCGCTGTTGCAGTGAAGCTTCGCAACGATCAACTGGCCGCCCAGCTGCAACAGGAGCTGGCGCCCATCTACCTGATCAGCGGTGATGAACCCCTGCAGATGCAGGAGGCGGCGGACGAGGTGCGCACGGTGGCCCGCGATCGGGGCTTTAGCGAGCGGGAGGTACTCGATGCGGCGGCCGGCTTCGACTGGGCGGCCCTAAGTACGGCGGCGCAGAGCCTCTCTCTGTTCGGTGAGCGCCGTCTGCTCGATCTGCGCCTCGCCAGTCCGAAGGTCGGCACGGAAGGGGCCAAGGCATTGAGTGCTTATACCGAGGCGCCGCCTGAGGATGCGTTACTGCTCATCACCTTGCCAAAGCTGGAACGGACGCAGATTAACAGCCAGTGGTACAAGCGGTTACAACAGGCGGGGGTGGTGGTGCAGATTTGGCCGGTTGAGGGTAACCGGCTGCCGCCCTGGATTGAGCAGCGTCTGCGCCGCGCCGGCCTGATTCCCGAGTCAGGCGTGGTGGAGATGCTGGCGGACCGGGTCGAGGGTAACCTGTTGGCCGCCAGCCAGGAGATCGAGAAGCTCCTGCTGCAGCAGGGTCCCGGGGTGGTGACACAGGAGCAGCTGGGCGAATCGGTGGCCAACAGTGCACGTTTCGACGTCTTCGGCCTGGTCGACACCCTGCTGGCCGGCGAGACGGCCAAAGGGCTGCGTATGCTGCAGGGTCTGAAGGCCGAAGGGATTGCCGCTCCGGTGGTGCTCTGGGCCATCAGCCGGGAGATCCGCGTCCTGGCGCAGATGACGCACGAGGTCGAACAGGGTCGGGGCGCCGATCAGGTAATGGGCGCGCATCGGGTATGGGACAAGCGTAAGCCGCTGGTGCGTAGAGGGTTACAGCGTCGTTCGGCACTCTGGAGACAATTGCTCTCGATCTGCGCGCGGGCCGACCGGGCAGTCAAGGGGCTGGAGGCCGTTGATCCCTGGCTGCTGTTCGAGGATCTGGTGCTGGGCATGGCGGGTAACCGCTGCCTGCTCAACGAGCGGCCGCAGGTACTGGGTTGACACCAATGGGGTGTCTGTATGGATTGAATGTCGAGTGTGATCGATTCCTCAGAGAATTATCAGAATCAATCGCGTAGGAATTAAAGGTTATAATTAGTGTGATATACATCACACTTTTTCCGCCTCCTTCGTTGTCATAGTGTGGACCGGAGGCCTCAATCCTGGGGTTGACGGATCGAAACTATGATTTAAGGAGAAAATGATGAAAAATATGAAAATCGCCAAAACGGCTATGGCCATGGTCGCAGCTGGTTTTTTCACTGCGGCAGTTGCCGGTGAAGACGCCTTCATGAAGCTCGATGTGAATGAAGACGGTTACATCTCCGCCCAGGAGGCAGCTGCTGATGAGTCACTGCATCAGAGTTGGGAGACCACCGATGCAAACCAGGACGGCCAGGTTGACGCCGCTGAGTTCAGCGCCTTCGAGGCTATGGGCTCTACCGAATAAAACCAACCAATAGGTTTATGTAGAACCCCGTCCCTTAACGGGTTGCTGTATCGGCGGCCAGAACAGTCTGGTCGCCGTTTTTCATTTTTGCGAGACTGCAATTACTCAGTTGCAGCTGGGGTGGATCGGTGGAGAAGACAAAAGGAGCGGCCTTCAGTAGCACGCTGAGCCCCAGGATCTGTCGCGTCTTGCCGGGGAAGACGGCCACTTCCACCTCTTCCAAATGGCAACCGTCCCCCAGCTGTACGCTGGAGACGGCATAGACGGGGACGCGCATGCTGTCGCCGTTGGCCAGTATACCGGTCAGATCGCGCAGGTATACGGGCTCTTCCGACATTTTCAGACGGGACAGCGTCTCTTCATTGATGGTCATATAGCTGGAGCCGGTATCGACCATGAAATCGCTCGGCGGCATGTTGCCGATGCGCCCGGAGATATAGAAGGTGTTGGCGCCTTTCAGGTGCATTGGCACATCGAAGTCAAACTCACTGGCGATAGCAGGTCCGGCGAGTGCTAATGACAGTAGCAGTGTTGTTGCAGGCTTATACATTTGTCGATGGATCCTGTTCCGATTTGCTCTTCCTTTAACTAAGATCGGTCACTTCGACGTGAACTTGAGGGTTGATTTCATGTTTGAGTAGAAAGAACCAAACTCGGAGGTGCGTCGGGTAGCTAGCTCAGTTTTTCCGAACCGGTAAAGCTCCGACGATAATCATGCTTAATGGCGCTATTTCATCTCAATTTTGGTACAGTCTTACGCCTGAGTGACCCCGCAAAATGAGTTGTTATCAACGCCATGTTTGATGAGATTTCCGATATCGAAGGCTACATGCAGACGCTGGGCCGGCAGGCTCGCAAAGCGTCACGCACTCTGGCCGCTGCCAGCACCGCGGTAAAAAACCGCGCCCTTGAGGCAATGGCCGACGACCTGGATGCCAACCGCGAGTTACTGATAAGGGAGAATGCCAAGGATCTGCAGGCCGGCGCGGAGAAGGGGCTGGATGCCGCCCTGCTGGATCGCTTGGAACTGACACCGGCGCGCATCGACGGCATGATCGAGGGGTTGCGCCAGATCGCCGGCTTGGCCGATCCGATCGGCGAGATCTTCGACATGAAATATCGTCCGAGCGGCATCCAGGTGGGGCGTATGCGGGTGCCCCTGGGCGTGGTCGGCATCATCTACGAGTCGCGTCCCAACGTCACCGCCGATGCCGCCGGCCTCTGCCTGAAGTCGGGCAATGCGGCCCTGCTGCGGGGCGGTTCCGAAGCCTTCCACTCCAACCAGGCGATCGCCGCCAGTATCCAGCGGGGGCTGCAAGCAGCGGGGCTTCCAGCCGCCGCCGTGCAGGTGGTGGCTACTACCGATCGCGCCGTCGTGGGTGAAATGATCACCATGCCGGATTTCGTCGATGTGATCATCCCGCGTGGCGGCAAGGGCTTGATCGAGCGTATCAGCCGGGATGCCCGGGTGCCGGTGATCAAACACCTGGACGGCATCTGTCATGTCTACATAGACGACCAGGCCGAGGTGGGCAAGGCCTTTGATGTGGCGATGAATGCCAAGACCCAACGCTACGGCACCTGCAACACCCTGGAGACTCTGTTGGTGGCGGAGGGGATCGCCGAGGAGATGCTGTTGATGCTGGCGGCACCCCTGTTCGAGAAGGGGGTGGAGATCCGTGGCTGTCCGCGCACCCGGGAGATCATCGACGGCTGCGTGGCGGCTACCGATGAGGACTGGGATACGGAGTATCTGGCACCGATCCTCTCGATCAAGGTGGTGGCCGGTCTCGACGAAGCGATCGATCACATCAATACCCACAGCTCCCAGCACACCGATGCCATCGTCACCGAGCACTACAGCCGGGCGCGGCGTTTTCTCACCGAGGTCGACTCCAGCTCGGTGATGGTCAACGCTTCCACCCGTTTCGCCGACGGTTTCGAATACGGACTCGGGGCGGAGATCGGCATCTCCACCGACAAGTTCCATGCCCGCGGACCGGTGGGATTGGAGGGGCTCACCTCGGTGAAGTACATCGTGTTGGGCGACGGGCATATCCGTACCTAGGGCTCCGCGATAAGCAGCATGATCGGCATCCTCGGCGGCACCTTCGATCCGATCCATTTCGGCCATCTGCGCACCGCCCTGGATGTGATGCAGGGCATCGGTTTGCGGCAGGTGCGTTTCATCCCATTGCATCGGGCGGTGCACCGGGATCAGCCCGAGACTCCGGCCGAATTGCGATTGCAGATGGTGCAGCGGGCGACCGCCGGACAGTCGGGGTTCGTCGCCGACGATCGCGAACTGCGGCGCGCCGGCGATTCCTATAGCGTCGATACCCTTACCTCCCTGCGCCGGGAGTTTCCGCAGGAATCACTCTGTTTGCTGATGGGCATGGATGCCTTCAACGATTTTGCCGATTGGCACCGACCCGATGAGATCTTGCGACTGGCTCATCTGGTGGTGATGCATCGGCCGGGCGCAGCGGGGCCGGAGGATCCACGGGTTCAGACCCTGCTAAAGGCCCACCGATGCGACCATGTTGCATCGCTACGGCGTCAACGGGCTGGCCTGATCCACCTGCAACCGGTGACTCAGCTGGAGATCTCCGCCACCGGCATAAGGGCTGCGGTCAAGGCGGGAGA
>JASFJY010000302.1:0-5002 GCA_050119415.1 Chromatiales bacterium
TGTACAGATTGTTGACAATTCGACAAGTTGAAAAGGGTTGCTAAACTTAATTAGCAACTCTTCCATATAGATGCCTATAATAACTGAACCAAGAGGAAAGGTGGTGGCGAGGACGCTATTTCCAAGGGGACAATACCAGTCTCGCAGCGGCGAAATGCCCAATACCATCCCACACTCTGCATTCTCGAGAGTCACAGGATCATGTCGATCATAAAACCGCCACCACAAGAACCTGAATACCTTCAACGTTTTCTTTCTTTCTGCCACCGTCGCCGCTATCCCAAGAATACGGAGATCATCCACATCGGAGATCCGGCTGACATCCTCTACTATCTGACAGAAGGCTCGGTCGCCGTCTATATCGAAGACGAAGACGGTCGTGAGATCATTCTCACCTACCTCAACAAGGGCCAGTTCATCGGCGAAATGGGGCTCTTTATCCCGGAACCCAAACGCAGCGTGATGGTGCGCACCCGCACCCCCTGCCAGATCGCAGAGATCAGCTATCAGCGGCTCGAACAGCTGTTCGATCACGACCTCAAGGAGTATACCAAGGATATCCTCTATGCCATGGGCGCCCAGCTCTCTCAACGGCTGTCGCAGACCAGCAGCAAAGTGGGGCACCTGGCCTTCTTCGACGTCACCGGCCGCATCGCCCGCACCCTGCTCGACCTGTGCAAGGAACCCGACGCCATGACCCACCCGGACGGCATGCAGATCCGCATCACCCGCCAGGAGATCGGTCGCATCGTCGGCTGCTCCCGCGAAATGGCGGGGCGGGTATTGAAGAATCTGGAGGAGCAGGGTCTAATCAGCGTCAAGGGCAAGACCATCGTGGTGTTCGGTACCCGCTAATACCGGCACCTTTCCAGGGCTGCGACACTCTAGTGTTTCATCCAGGAACGCGATGATCGCATCGGGATCGTTGTTCAGATGCGGATTTGCGATTGAGCCAATAGCAAGCTATTGATGATTGAGCAAATGCCGCAGCTGGACGGAGAGACCGGTGCGAGGGCGCGTTCAGCGTAGGTCGGTTACACTTTGTACTTTGCTAATATTCCAGCAATAACACGCAACAACCTAAGGTTACTTTATTTTTCAAGCGACCGGCTGAAACATTCGGGTTAGCCCGACCTACGGGTTAAGAAATAGCTCCGCCAGCCTGGATCCGGGATCCTCGGCCCGCATGAAGGACTCGCCGACCAGGAAGGCATTGACTCCGTGCGCTCGCATCAGGGCTACATCCTCATGCCGCAAAATGCCGCTCTCGGTTACGACAATGCGATCCTGCGGAATCTGAGATAACAAACCCAGGGTGGTATCGAGCGAGACCTCGAAGGTGCGAAGATCGCGGTTGTTGATGCCGATCAACCGGTTCTCCACCTGTAAAGCCCGCCCCAACTCCTCGGCGTCATGGACCTCGATCAGCACATCCATACCCAGATGCAGGGCCAACTCGTTGAGTTCACAGAGCTGACGATCCTCCAGACAGGCGACGATCAACAGGATGCAGTCGGCACCCAGGGTCCGCGCCTCGTAGACCTGGTAGGGATCGATGATGAAGTCCTTGCGGATCACCGGCAGAGGGCAGGCGGCCCGGGCCTGGCGCAGATAGGCATCACTGCCCTGGAAAAAGTCGATATCGGTCAGCACTGAGAGACAAGCCGCCCCCCCCTTGGCATAGCTCTGGGCGATCTCGGCCGGCTTGAAGTCCGCCCGCAAGACCCCCTTACTCGGCGAGGCCCGCTTGATCTCGGCAATGACGCCGGCCTGACCCGCTGCAATCTTGGCGACGATAGCATCGGCGAAACCGCGCGGCGGCGAGGCATCGACCAGATCCTGCAGCAGCTGCGCGAGCGGCCTCTCCTGCAGACGCTCAGTGATCTCTTCGACCTTGCGCCGCACGATCTTCTTGAGGATGTCTGGGGTTTTACTCATCTCAATCAAAACTCAGTCAAAATCCTGGCTCATCACAATCAGCCTGTCGAACCGGTTGCGCGCCTCGCCACTGGCGATGGCCTGTTCCGCCTTGTCCACGCCCGCCTTGAGACTGTCAGCCACGCCGGCACAGTAGATGGCGGCGCCGGCATTGAGCACCACGATGTCACGCTGCGGCCCCGGACGGTCATCCAGTACGCCGCGAATGATATCAAGGCTTTGTAGCGCATCACCGACACGTAGACTATCTAATGGGGCGCGCTTGAGGCCGAAATCCTCCGGCTGTATGGCGAAGCGGCGAATCTGCCCCTCTTTCAGTTCCGCCACTTCAGTGGCATCGCCAATACTAATTTCGTCAAGTCCGTCACGGCCGTGGACCACCATCACATGACGGCTGCCGAGCCGCTGCAGTACTTCGGCAAGGGGTTCCAGCAGATCCGTGCTGAAGACACCCAACAACTGGTTGGGCACACCTGCGGGGTTAGTCAGTGGACCAAGGATATTGAAGATGGTACGCACCCCCATCTCTTTGCGCGGACCAATAGCATGCTTCATGGCACTGTGGTGCCCGGGGGCGAACAGGAAACCAACCCCCACTTCGCGCACGCACTGTTCAACCTGCTGCGGCGTAAGATCGAGGCGGATACCGGCCGCCTCCAAGACATCGGCGCTGCCTGACTTGGAAGAAACCGACCGGTTGCCGTGTTTGGCCACGTGGCAGCCGGCAGCGGCGGCGACAAATATACTGGCAGTGGAAACGTTGAAGGTAGCGGAAGCGTCACCACCGGTACCTGCAAGATCCACCGTATTGCTTAGGGCGTCGATGGCGACGCTGGAGGCCAGTTCGCGCATCACCGAGGCGGCGGCGGTGATCTCACTGACCGTCTCCCCCTTCATGCGCAAGCCGACGAGAAAGCCGCCGATCTGGGCCGGCGTAGCCCCACCGGTCATGATGGTCCGCATGACCGCCGTCATCTCTTCGCTGTTCAGATCCTGGTGCGCCAGTACCTTGTTGATGGCTTGCTGCATGTCCACGGATGCTCCCCCTGTTTTCCTTTAATACCGCGAGTGAATGTAGATGAACGAAAATATTGAAACTGTGATTTTTGTTGATTATTAACCCGGCAAGTAAAAGTGTTATGTTCAAGGCTACAAGCCTACCCTTGATCAAGGCGTGGCTCGTCGGCAAGGGAACCCCCTTGGCAACAGCCACAACACCGAGCGAGGGCAGGTTTGAAGCCCCTAACCGATTGTTCTTTAAAAGGCAGGCCGCAGTATGCCAGCTAACAGACTGCGTTATCAAAACTTGCTGTAGGAGTGCTACAGCGGGCAAATAATTGCCTACCGCCCCTCGATGAAGTTGCGCAACAGATCATGTCCGTAACGGGTCAAAATCGACTCCGGGTGAAACTGCACACCCTGTACCGCCAGCTCTTTATGGCGTACTCCCATAATCTCGTCCATCTGCCCCTCCCGCTCGGTCCAGGCGGTGATCTCAAGGCAATCGGGCAGGCTGCTCCGCTCGATTACCAAGGAGTGGTAACGGGTCGCTTCGAAAGGGTTCTGCAAACCACTGAACACGCCGCTATCCGCATGGTGAATGGGTGAAGTCTTGCCGTGCATGACTTGGCGTGCATGTACGACCCTAGCGCCGAAGGCCTGGCCGATAGACTGGTGACCGAGGCAGACACCAAGGATCGGAATGCGCCCCGCATAGCGGCGTATGGTCTCCACCGAGATGCCCGCCTCGTTAGGCGTACAGGGGCCGGGAGAGATGACGACCCGGTCGGGTCGCAGCTCGGCGATGTCGGCCACGTCGATCTCGTCGTTGCGCACCACCTTGACCTCTACGCCCAGCTCTCCCAGGTACTGAACCAGGTTGTAGGTGAAAGAGTCGTAGTTGTCGATCATCAGGATCATGCCTCGCCCTCCCCGTCACAGGCGTGACGATCGAGCCCCGCCTCCGCCATGGCCACCGCGCGAAACACGGCCCGCCCTTTGTTCATGGTCTCCTTCCACTCAAGATCGGGGATGGAGTCGGCGACGATGCCGGCGCCGGCCTGGATGTGCAAGGTTTTATCCTTGATCACCGCGGTACGAATGGCGATGGCCGTATCCATGTTGCCGTTCCAGGAGAGGTAGCCGACAGCACCCGAGTAGACACCGCGCTTGACCGGTTCCAGCTCATCGATGATCTCCATGGCGCGGATCTTCGGTGCGCCGCTGACCGTGCCGGCAGGAAAGGTGGCGCGCAACACATCGATGGCGCTCATGCCGTCGCGCAGCTCGCCAATGACGTTGGAGACGATATGCATGACGTGGGAGTAGCGCTCCACGATCATCTTGTCGGTCAGCTTCACGCTACCGATCTTGGCCACCCGACCGGTGTCGTTGCGGCCCAGATCGATCAGCATCAAGTGCTCGGCCAGCTCCTTGGGATCAGCCAGCAGCTCCGCTTCCAGTGCCCTGTCCTCCTCCTCGCTGTAGCCGCGGCGGCGGGTACCGGCGATGGGACGAACCGTCACGACGCCATCCTCCAGCCGGGTAAGGATCTCCGGCGAGGAGCCGACGATGTGAAACGCCTCCAGGTTGAGAAAGTACATATAGGGCGAGGGGTTGAGTCCGCGTAGGGCGCGATAGAGATCGAGCGGCGGCGCCTGAAAGGGGATCGACAGGCGCTGGGAGATCACCACCTGCATGCAGTCTCCGTCGAGAATGTACTCCTTGATCCGCTCCACCGCTTTTTTGTAACCGGCTTCGGTTAAGCCCGAGACGAAGTCGGACTCATCGACCTGTCGCGCCGGGACATTGGAGAGCCGCGGCACCGGCTCACGCATGGCAGCGGTCAGCTCGCGGATACGCTGCTCGGCCGACTCCAGTGTGCCGCCCTGGCTCGGATCCACATGCACGATCACATAGAGACGGCCGCTCAAGTTATCGAACACCACCACCTCGTCTGAGACCATCAGCAGGATGTCAGGATTGTCGAGCGGATCAGGGTTGGGACAGTTAGCCAGTTTGGGTTCGATATAACGGATGATGTCGTAGCCGAAATAGCCCACCA
>JASFJY010000303.1:0-4998 GCA_050119415.1 Chromatiales bacterium
CAGGCACAGAGGCCATCTGTCAAGATTACGCAGCACGCCCCCCTTCTGCTACCATCGCCGCCTGTCAATGCCAATCCAGGGGAAGCCATGTCCATTGCTCAGCGTATCGCCGATGAACTTCAAGTCCATATCAGGCAGGTGGATGCCGCCATCGGACTGCTTGACGAGGGAGCGACTGTGCCCTTCGTCGCCCGCTACCGCAAGGAGGTCACCGGCGGCCTGGACGATACCCAGCTGCGCCACCTGGACGAGCGTCTGATCTATCTGCGCGAGCTGGAGGAGCGGCGTGAAACGGTGCTTAAATCGATCGATGAGCAGGGCAAGCTGACAGCGGAGCTAAAGACCGCCGTACTGACGGCACAGAGCAAGACCCGGCTCGAGGATCTCTACCTCCCCTACAAGCCGAAACGGCGCACCAAAGCTCAGATTGCCCGTGAGGCTGGCCTGGAGCCGCTGGCACTGGCCCTGCTGGAGGACCCCGCGCTGGATCCGCAGAGCGAAGCCGCCGCTTATGTCGACGCCGAACAAGGCGTAGCAGACGCCACGGCGGCCCTAGACGGCGCCAAGCAGATCCTCATGGAACGTTTCGCCGAAGACGCGGAACTGGTGGGACGCCTGCGGGAATACCTGTGGGAACACGGCAACCTGGTCTCCCAGGTGTTCGAGGGCAAGCAGCAGGAGGGGGCCAAATTCAGCGACTACTTCGATTTCGCCGAACGCCTCAACAAGATCCCCTCCCATCGCGCCCTGGCCCTGTTCCGCGGCAGCAGGGAGGGGGTGTTGCAGCTGGAGCTGGCCCTGCCAGAGGATGCGGAGCTGGCCTATGGCGAGGCCGGTGTCGCGGAACGCATGATCGCCGCTCACCTGGGTATCCGGCACGAGGGGCGGCCTGCCGACAGCTGGCTCAAGGAGGTGGTGCGCTGGAGCTGGCGTATCAAGATCCTGAGCCATCTCGAGACCAACCTGAAGTCGCGCCTGCGCGAGGCGGCCGAGGAGGAGGCGATCCGGGTCTTCGCCCGCAACCTGCACGACCTGCTGCTGGCCGCACCGGCCGGTCCCCGCGCCGTCATCGGCCTCGATCCCGGTCTGCGTACCGGTGTCAAGGTGGCGGTGGTGGACGACACCGGCAAGTTGTTGGAGACCGCCACCCTCTACCCCCATGCGCCGAAGAACCAGTGGGATCAATCGATCCATCTGCTGGCCGCCCTGGCGCGGAAGCACGCCGTCAAGCTGATCAGCATCGGCAATGGCACCGCCTCGCGGGAGACCGACAGGCTGGCGGGTGAGTTAATCAAGCGCCATCCGGAACTGCGCCTTATCAAGGTGATGGTGAGCGAGGCCGGCGCCTCGGTCTACTCCGCCTCCGAATTCGCCGCCAGTGAGTTTCCCGAACTGGACGTCTCCCTGCGCGGCGCCGTCTCCATCGCCCGCAGATTGCAGGACCCACTGGCGGAACTGGTCAAGATCGAGCCCAAATCGATCGGCGTCGGCCAATACCAGCATGATGTCTCCCAGATCAGGCTGGCGCGCCAGCTCGATGCGGTGGTGGAGGATTGCGTCAACGCCGTCGGCGTCGATATCAATACCGCTTCGGCGCCGCTGCTGAGCCGGGTCTCCGGCCTCTCAGAGTCCCTCGCCGCCAACGTGGTCGCCTACCGGGACCAGTACGGCGCCTTCAGCAACCGTCGCCAGATTCTCAAAGTGACGCGCTTGGGGAAAAAGGCCTTTGAGCAGTGCGCCGGTTTCCTGCGCATCATGAACGGCGACAACCCGCTGGACGCCTCGGCGGTCCACCCGGAGGCCTACCCGGTGGTGGAACGTATCCTCACCGCCACGGGCAAGGATATCGCCTCGCTCATCGGCGACAGCGGCTTTCTCAAGACCCTGGCCGCCAACGACTTCACCGACGAACGCTTCGGCGAACCAACGGTGCGCGACATCATCCGCGAGCTGGACAAACCGGGCCGCGACCCACGCCCCGAATTCAAGACCGCCAACTTCCAGGAAGGCATCGAGGATCTGAAGGATCTCAAGGAGAACATGGTCCTCGAGGGAGTGGTCACCAACGTCACCAACTTCGGCGCCTTTGTCGATATCGGCGTACATCAGGACGGTCTGGTCCATATCTCCGCCATGTCGGAAAAATTCGTCAAGGACCCCCATCAGGTGGTCAAGGCGGGTGATCTGGTCAAAGTGAAGGTGATGACGATCGATATCCCCCGCCGCCGCATCGGCCTGAGTATGCGACTCACGGACGATGCCCGGAATCAAGCCGGCGAAGCCCGGCGCGACGCTAAAACCAAGGGACCTCATCCTGCCAAAGGAAGGGCCACTCCCACACAGAAACCCGCGGGAGCCATGGCCCAGGCCTTTGCCAGACTGAAGAAATAAGACGAATTAATCACAATCCCCCGGCAAGGCCGGGGATTGTTACTCTGATTCTTCGGCCTGCTTGTCGAATGAGAAGTTCAATTCCCTAAACACATGAATGCAGGCATCGACGACATCGCTGTCGTATAACTTCCCCCGACCGGCCTCGATTTGCTCAAGGGCATGGTCGATACCCAATCCGGGTCGATATGGACGAAAACTGGAGATGGCCTCGACAACGTCCGCTACGGCCAATATGCGCGATTCCAACAACAGCTCCGTAGCGTCGATGCCGAGCGGGTAACCTGAACCATCCATGCGTTCGTGGTGCTGGCGTACGATCTTGGCAATCGGCCAGGGGAAGTCGATGGACTTGAGAATATTGTAACCGACCTCGACATGGGTCTTGACCATCTCGAACTCGAGTTCGGAGAGGCGCCCCGGCCGGATGAGTACTTGCACCGGTACCTTGATCTTGCCGATGTCGTGGATGACCGCCGCTAGATAGAGACCGGTGATGCGATTGTCCGTCAAACCGATCTCACGCGCGATCTCCGTCGCCAGCTGGGCGACGCGTCGCTGATGGCCGGCGGTGTAGGGGTCGCGGAACTCGACGGTGTTGGCCAGCGCCTGAATCGTCTCCTCCATGGTCACCTGGAGGCGACGTGCCCCGGCTTCCCGATCCAAGCGGTTGCGCAGGGCGCGAATGCCATAGGAGAGGTCATTGCCCAGCTTGCTCATCAAGACCACTTCGTCATCGTCAAAGGCGGCTTGATTGGCCGAGTGAATCAAGAGCACGCCAAGATTCACCCCCTCGCTCTGTAAGGGCAGGATCAGGCTGGAGCGAATATCATAGCTGTTGAGATGGGCTTCACATCCGCTGCAGTGCGGATAGCTGGCGATATCGTGGACGACTATCGGCTCACCCCGCTCGAGCGCAAGCAACAGGGGAGGACAGTTTTTGGTGCAGATAGCCTGGCACATAACTGCATCACTCGGACCGCTCCAGGCTCGAGGTTCGATGGCCATGCCATCCTGCGTGACTGCACCGATGATGGCAAGGACATGCCCACCTTTTTCCACCATGGTTTGGCACATCTTCTCCAGCAACTCCTGCTCACTGACAGCCCTTATCAATGTTTCATTGCCGGCACTCAAGGTCTGCAACGCCCGGTTGACCTGACGCAGGTGCGTCTCATGGGTACGCAGGGCATCCTCGGAGCGCTTGTACTCGGTGATATCGCGACCGACCGACAGCAGACTGACGACCTTGCCCTCCTGATCGATTTCCGGAACCACGACATTTTGCAGATAGAGCGTCTCGTCGCGGGCGTTGATCCAGGAGAACTCCACGGCCTGTCGCTCACCCTCCCGCAAAGCCCGCTTCAGCGCGGTCAAATATTCACTGATAACCGGTTGCGCCGCCCTGGGTATCTCAGCCGCCGGTTTGTTGATGACTTCGTCGGCGCGCAGACCGCTGGCCTTCTCCCAGGCCTGATTCACGTAGATCCGACGCAATTGGGTGTCATATCGGACGATCAGATCAGGGCTGTGCTCCACCAGGGTTCGATACTGCTGCTCCTGCAGCCTCAGCGCCGTTTCCATCTGTTTGTGGTCACTGATGTCGACGATGAGACCGGTCAGGCCGCGGACACTGCCATCGGCTCGGGTGAGGGTCGTCGTATGAAAGATAACGTCACGCAAGGAGCCGTCAGCCCACTTGACCTTGGCTTCGTCGATCTGGATACCTGGATTATCAAACAACGCCTGATCCGCGGCGGCATCGCGCTCCGCCAGTTCCTTGGGCGCAATTTCGTAGACTGACTTGCCCAGGATCCGCTGCCGATCCACTCCCAAGTAGTTTTCAAAGGCGCTGTTGCAGGCCAGATAGCGGCCATCTCGGTCCTTGACGAAAAAGGGATTGGGAATGGCCTCGAACAGGGCGTGCAAAGGGGTTTCGTCCTGCCACAGGGTATCCTGCTCCAGCCGCTGCTGGGTGATGTCCTGGAAGACCGTCATCACCGCATGGCAGCTTGCTGATCCGCTGGCGAACAGGGGCTGCGAGTTGGCCGCAATCCAGACCAGCCTGCCATCGGCCCGGCGAATCCCCATGACTACGTTCGACTGGGGTTGCCCTGTGCGCAACGTCACCATCCAGGGCTGATGTTCCTGCGCCAGGGCACTCCCGTTCTCGCTGACAATCGACCAGGAAAGCGAAGCGCCGTACGCCACGGCCTCGGCGGCGCTAAGACCAAGGACCCGCTCGGCCACCGGATTCATAATCAGGATTTGGCCGTGCTCACCGTGCAGCAACGCACCCTCCAACATGGCGGTAAGCAGCGCCTGATACTGAGATTCGATGCCTGGAAAGTGGCTGGGGGTGCAGGCGTCAGCGGACTCACCCGGCGGGAAATGGACAACTTGGAGTGAATGTTTGAGAACGTTCGCCATGAGTTTGCCGTCAACGATAGAGAATTATAATCTGCGATATATACAGACGGCTCTATCAACAGGCTCGTGGCACCACCCCCTGTTCTATGTTCCTTATAGTAAATCCCTGTAAATCAGCCTCGCCTTTTTCTGCACATTCGCGGTATCCGATAATAATAGTGTAGATTTTGAAAATAA
>JASFJY010000304.1:0-4975 GCA_050119415.1 Chromatiales bacterium
TTGAGAAATAACCGAGAGTGTTTAACGAATTTCAATAGCAAGGTTATCCATGTCCTCTGCTTTTTTAAAAAGTCCGCGATTGTTAAAAGGTGCCCTGGTGGTCTACGCCTCCCATGATCCAGGCGCCTCGGCCAAGATCATCCCGTTCCAGTACAATCCGGAACAGGTCGGCCGCAGTTTGTCACAGGGCGGTGCAAGCAGCGCCACCACCACGGCGACCGGCGGCAGCGCGAACCGTGGCCAGGCGCAACAGGATGTCCTGCGCGTGCAGGGACCGCCCCGCGAGAGCTTCAACCTGTCGGTCACCTTCAACGCCGCCGACCAGCTGGAGATCCCCGAGCAAAACCAGAACATCGTGCAGCACGGCCTACATGCGGTGTTGGCGATGCTGGAAATGCTGATGTATCCCCCCAGCTACCAGGTGCTGCAGAACGAGTCCTTGGCGGACGAAGGCGAGGTACAGCTCAATCCGGAGGACCTGCCCCTGGTGCTGCTGGTGTGGGGACGCTCACGGGTGGTGCCGGTCAAGGTGAGCAACTTCTCGGTGACCGAGGAGGCCTTCGACCCGGACCTCAATCCGCTGCAGGCCAAGGTGGAACTCGGGCTGCAGGTCCTCAACTATGTGGACCTGCCCGGCACCAGTGCCGGCCGCGACATCTATCTTTCCTATCAACGGCAAAAGGAGACCCTCGCCAATCAGTTCAACGCCGGCGAGGAGGCTGAACCCATCCAGGGCCTGCTGCCCAACTGAGGAGACGCGCGAATGTTTTTCAAAGGCAGTCGCTACCAAAAGGTCACCACCCTGGAGCTGACGGACCAGGCGGGGCGCACGGTGCGGTACAAGGCCACCCGCTTCATCCCCGAGACGCCGGCGCGTCTGGGGCACAAGGTGCAGGGGGGCGAACGGCTGGATCTGATCGCCTACCGTTACTTCCGCGACCCGCGGCGCTTCTGGCGCATCTGCGACAGCAACCGGGTGATGTGGCCGGAGGAACTGGTGAGCGAGCCGGGGCGCAAGATCGACATCCCGGCCAGCGAGGGTTGAAGCCATTGACTGAGCAACGAGGACGAAGGGAAGCATCATGCTAGCGGTTTCATACAGCCTGACCATCGACGACAGCCCCGCCAGTGCCGAGCTGTTGGCGGCAGTGCGCGAGATCGAGGTGGAGGACCATGCAGAGCTGGCGGATATGCTGCGGCTGCGCCTGGCGGTGGCGGTGCGTGAGGACGGCGCCGCCTGGACGGTGTTGGACGAGGACCTGTTCCGCCGTCTCACCAAACTGGCGCTGTCGGTGCAGGTGGGTAGCCGCCAGGTGCCGTTGATCGAGGCCTATGTGATCGAGACCCGCAGCGAGTTTTCGAACACTCCCGGGGAGTCCATGCTGGAGGTGATTGCCATGGACCCCACCGCGCTGATGAACCTGGAGGAGAAGGTGCGCGCCTGGCCGGACATGGCGGATTCGGACATCGCCAGCACCCTGTTTGGTGAGTACGGCTTCGACACTGAGGTGGAGCAGACCCAGCCCACCCACCAGGAGGTGGACCGCACCGAGATGCAGCGCGGTAGCGACATCCAGTTCCTGCGCCGGCTGGCTCATCGCAACGGCTACGAGTGCTACCTGGAACTCAACGAGGACAGCGGCAGGGTGGAGGGGCACTTCCACCCGCCGCGCAGCGATCAGTCACCGCAGGGGGTGCTGTCGGTCAATCTGGGCAACGCCACCAATATCAACAGCTTCAAGGCCCGGCATGACATGCTGGGGCCGGTCAGCGCCGAGGCCAAGAATCTGCAGATCGGCGATCAGTCCGACCAGGAAGCCGCCATCAGCGAGCAGAGTGACACCCTGGGCGAACAGGCCCTGAGCGAACAGGAGCGGCCGTGCCGGGTGCTGCTCAACGACAGCGGCCTGGCCGAAAGCGGTGAACTGCAGACCTATGCCCAGGCGGTGGTGGACCGTAGCGCCTGGTCTATCCGCGCCGAGGGCGAGCTGTCCACCGTTACCTATGGTGATGTGCTGCGCGCCAAGCGCCCGATCAACGTGCGCGGCGCCGGCCGCCAGTTCAGCGGCAGCTACTACGTGCAGAAGGTGCTGCACCACCTCAGTGACGCAGGCTACAGCCAGCGCTTCAGTCTCAAGCGCAACGCCTCCGGCGTCACCGGACGGGAGGATTTCACTGACAACCAGGCCCTGGCCTCCTGAGGCAGGGACGAAACAGACAACAGCAACGGACATCAGCCATGCCAATGAACACGCAAGCCCAGAACCGTCAGCAGCCGGACCGCTACTACGGCAAGTACCGGGGCATCGTCCTCGACAACGACGACCCGCAGAACCTGGGCCGGCTGCGGGCGAGAGTGCCGGAACTGTTGGCTGACGTGGACAGCGGCTGGGCCTTGCCCTGTCTGCCCTATGCCGGCGACGGCGAGGGCCAGTTCACCGTGCCGCCGGTGGGTGGCGGGGTATGGATCGAGTTCGAATCCGGCGACCTGTCACGGCCCATCTGGAGCGGCTGCTGGTGGGGCGACGGCCAGCTGCCCAGCGACAACACCGGTACTGCCGCCACCCCGCCGTTGAAAATCATCCGCAGCGAGAGCGGACTGATGGTGACCATGGATGACGATAGTCAGACAGTCACCGTCAGCGACCGGAACGGTAACAACATGCTGGAGATCCAGGTGCAGGCGGGCAAGATCACCCTCAAGGGTGTGACAAAGGCAGTGGTGGAGGCGCCGCAGATCGAGCTGGTGGAGAACGCCACCCACCCGGTGGTGTTCGGCGATCAGCTGCTGCAATACCTCAACCAGATGGTGACCAGCTTCAACAGCCATGTACACCCGGGTGAGCTGGCGGCCGGCTTCATACCCGTGACTCCGGCGCCGCCGGCACCCATATTCACCCCGGCCACGCCGGCGCTGCTGTCGACCCGGGTCAAGACGGGATAGGGGGAGAGACATGGCACTCAAGGCGGGCACCCTGAGCGATTTCGACGACAGCATGGCCGAGGCGATGGAGAACGCCCTTGCCACCCTGTGGCTGGCCAAGACCGGGCAACCGCTGCCGGACGCCACCCAGGAGGACCGGCGGTTGATGTTCATCGCCATCGCCCAGGGGGTGGTCAGGCACCTCAAGGACAACGCCGCCGGCGCCTTCGACATCAGCGTCAACGTCAGCCAGAACGACACGCCGCTGGTTAACAGCTACGGCACCACCAGCACCAGCGGCGCGCACAACCACACGGTGACGGTCACCCAGAACAGCGGTGCCGGTAACAAGGTGCAGAGCAGCGGCAGCGGCACGGTGAACATCAACACCAGCGGAGACCTGTACTGATGGCGGTGCACTATTTCGATTACCCGTTTCACTTCGACGGCCGCGGTCGCAGCGCCAGCACCGACATCGACGACCATGTGCGCGATCTGATCCGACAGGTGCTGTTCACCAGCCCCGGCGAGCGTGTCAACCGGCCCGATTTCGGCTGCGGCCTCAAGCGTTTATTGTTCCTGCCCAACAGTGACGCCCTGGCCGCCGCCACTCAGGTGACGGTGCAGGCCGCCCTGCAGCGCTGGCTGGAACGGGTGATTCAGGTAGAGAAGGTGGAAGTGGAAGCGGACGAGGCGCGGCTCACGGTGACGTTGGTCTATCGCCGGCTCGACAGCGGCGAGCGCATCACGGACCGCTTTAGCGAGACCGCGGATTTCGTGAGCTAGCACGGGCAGCGGGCGACACGGGAGGTGTCAGCGGCGCCCTGGGACGAACAAGGAGAGGGCCGCCGGCAACAGGCGGCAACAGGGGAGAGGACAGCTAACAGGGGAGAGGACAGCCATATGGTCAGCGAGTTGACTCTCTACAAGGACCCGGTTTGCCGCGACGCCCAGCGTCGCGCCGACCTGCTTGCCCACCCGGTGCTCAACGGCATCGATTTTGTCGAGTATGTGCAGAGGCCCCTGGATCCGCATCCCCATGTGCTGGTGGTGCACTTCCTCAAAGACCTGCCCGATATACCCCATTCGGATCCCGACGGCGCTTACGATCTGACCAACCATCCCGAATGGGTGCGGCTGCGGGGCGGTACCCGCATCGTTGGCCTCAAGGTGTTGTCGGTGACTCTGGCCGCGCCCTATCTGGAGATTGCCGTCGATGCTCAGGGCGACTTCTCTCGTTACTGGCTATCGCTGGGATGGTCGTTACAGCCGGATGGCGGTCTGCAACGGCAGACCCCGGCCCTGGACACGCACTTCTCCCGCGCCCCGGTGGACTTCCGCATCGACTGCCCGAGCGAATTCGACTGCCGGCATGAGGACTACTGTCCGCCGCTCGAATACCCGCAACCGCTGCTGGATTACCTGGCCAAGGACTACGCCAGCTTTCGCCGGTTGTTGCTCGATCTCGTCAGCCAGCGCAACCCTGACTGGCGTGAACAGAACCCCGCCGACCTGGGCATCACTCTGCTGGAACTGCTGGCCTATGCCGGCGACCAGCTGAGCTATTTCCAGGATGCTGTGGCCAACGAGGCCTACCTGGAGACAGCCCGCCAGCGCCAGTCGGTACGGCGCCATGCACGCCTGGTCGACTATGCCATGCACGATGGGCGTAACGCCTGGACCGCGGTGCAATTCCAGGTCTCCAGCACCGGCACTATCCCACAGGGTAGCAAGCTGCTGAGCCGCATCGCCGAGCCGCTGCGGGGCGAGAACCAGCCGCCACCCACGGTGCTGGCGGAGTCTGCGCTGGACGCGGACGCCTTCGACAGCGATCCGGCGTTGCTGCGGGCGCGGGTGTTCGAGACCACCCACCCACTGGCGGTGCGCCCCGAGTTCAACACCCTCTACATCCACGCCTGGGGCAACCGTGAGTGTTGTCTGCCCAAGGGCAGCCGCTCGCTCTATCTCTATGCGCTGGCCCCGAGCGATGCCGATCAGGTGATCCGGCCCGATCTCAAAGCGGGCGATTATCTGTTGCTGGAGGAGGTACGA
>JASFJY010000305.1:0-4971 GCA_050119415.1 Chromatiales bacterium
AACATGTACTTGAAGAAGAATAAGGTTATGAGCGAAAGTTCGATCGTAGCCTGATCGATTATACCGCAAGAGTTTGGGTGTGGTAGAACTCAGTATGAATCTCCGGGTATCCGTACCCAGCCCTCCATAAGGATACGCGCGCTGCGGCTCATCACCACTTTTTCGACGCTCCAGTTGTTGTTCTGATTGTTGGCCGCGGCGCCCACCTTGAGGGTGCCGGAAGGATGGCCGAAGGTGACCGATTCCCGCTCGCAGCCGCCGGCGGCCAGGTTGACCAGGGTGCCGGGGATGGTCGCTGCGGTGCCGATGGCGACGGCTGCGGTGCCCATCATGGCATGGTGTAGCTTGCCCATCGAGAGCGCGCGCACATTGAGGTCGATATCGGCGGCTTTGATCGCCTTGCCGCTGGAGGCGGTGTAATCCCGGGGGGGCGCGACGAACGCCACCTTGGGTGTATGTTGGCGGCCGGCTGCCTCTTCAACCTTGTCGATTAAACCCATCTTGATGGCGCCGTGTGCGCGGATGGTCTCGAAGCGCTGCAGTGCTGCCGAGTCCTCATTGATGGCTGACTGCAGCTCGGTGCCGGTGTAACCGATCTCTTTAGCATTTAGAAAGACAGTCGGGATGCCCGCGATGATCATGGTGGCCTGGAAGCTGCCGATGCCTGGTACCTCCAGCGTGTCGACCAGATTGCCGGTAGGGAACATGGCCTCTGAGGGATCCACCGGGCTCATGAACTCGATCTTTACTTCCGCCGCAGGGAAGGTTACGCCGTCGAGCTCGAAGTCGCCGGTCTCCTGCACCTGAGCGTTGGTGATGGGTACATGGGCGACGATGGTCTTGCCGATGTTTTTCTGCCAGATGCGCACCACGGCGATGCCGTTGTCGGGGATGCGATCGGCATCCACCAGGCCGCTGGCGATGGCGAAGGAGCCGACCGCGGCGGTGAGGTTGCCGCAGTTGCCGCTCCAGTCGACGAAGGGCTGATCTATGGCGACTTGGCCAAACAGATAGTCCACATCGTGGTCGGGCTTTTCGCTCTTAGAGAGGATCACCGTCTTGCTGGTGCTGGAGGTGGCCCCGCCCATGCCGTCGGTGTGCTTGCCGTAGGGATCGGGGCTGCCGATGACACGCAGCAGCAGCTTGTCCCGCGCTTCGCCCGGCAGCTGTGCCGCTTCCGGCAGGTCGGTCAGGTTGAAGAAGACGCCTTTGCTGGTGCCGCCGCGCATGTAGGTGGCGGGGATTTTGATTTGGGGTGCGTGAGCCATACCGTTACCTGTCGATCTGTTTTTGCTTGCCGCCATAGCATCGACGGAAATTCATAATGTGTTATGCCGAGTCAGCTGTCGCCAGCAAAAAGTCCTGGGCAAAACGTTGCAGCACCCCCCCCGCGTCGTAGACCGATACCTCTTCGGCGGTATCGAGGCGGCAGGTGACCGGGATCTCCACCCGCTCGCCGTTACGCCGGTGCATGACCACCGTCAGGTCGGCCCGCGGGGTGGGTTCGCCGAGCACATCGAAGGTCTCGCTACCGTCGATGGCGTAGGTTTGGCGATTCTCGCCCCATTTGAACTCGAGCGGCAGCACGCCCATGCCCACCAGATTGGTGCGGTGGATGCGCTCGAAGCCCTCGGCCAGGATCGCCTCGACGCCGGCCAGGCGCACCCCCTTGGCGGCCCAGTCGCGGGAGGAGCCCTGGCCGTAGTCGGCGCCGGCGACAATGATCAGCGGTTGTTTGCGTTGCATGTAAGTCTCGATCGCCTCCCACATGCGCATCGGTTCGCCCTCCGGCTCCAGCCGGGCCAGTGAGCCCTGCATCACCTCGCCCTGTTCGTTCCGGCACATCTCGTTGAGCAGCTTGGGATTGGCGAAGGTGGCGCGCTGGGCGGTCAGGTGGTCGCCGCGGTGGGTGGCGTAGGAATTGAAGTCCTCCTCCGGCAGGCCCATTTTTGTCAGGTATTCGCCCGCTGCGCTGCCGGGCAGGATAGCGTTGGAGGGGGAGAGGTGATCGGTGGTGATGTTGTCGCCCAGTACTGCCAGAGGGCGCATGCCGCGAAGTGAGCGCTCACCCGCCAAGGCGCCTTCCCAGTAGGGAGGGCGACGGATGTAGGTGCTGCGAGGTCGCCAGTTGTAGAGCGGGCTTTCGGCCTGTTTCCGCTCGCCCAGGTCGAACATGGGCTGATAGACCTGGATGAACTGTCGCGGCTTCACCGCCTGGTTGACGATGGCGTCGATCTCCTCGTCGCCGGGCCAGATGTCGTTGAGGGTGATGGGATTGCCCGCCTGGTCGTGGCCGAGGGCGTCCCGCTCGATGTCGAAACGGACGGTACCGGCGATGGCGTAGGCCACCACCAAGGGCGGTGAGGCGAGGAAGGCCTGCTTGGCATAGGGATGGATGCGGCCGTCGAAGTTGCGGTTACCGGAGAGCACCGCGGTGGCGTAGAGGTCGCGCTCGACGATCTCCTGTTGGATTTTGGGATCGAGGGCACCGCTCATGCCATTGCAGGTGGTGCAGGCATAACCGACGATAGCAAAGCCGAGTTGCTCCAGTTCGGGCAGCAGACCGGCCTCTTCAAGATAGAGCTTGGCCACCTTGGATCCCGGGGCGAAAGAGGATTTGACCCAGGGTTTGCGTGTCAAACCCAGCGCGTTGGCCTTTTGCGCCAGCAGGCCGGCGGCCACTACATTGCGTGGATTGGAGGTGTTGGTGCAGCTAGTGATGGCGGCGATGATCACCGCGCCGTCGGGCATCTCTCCCGGCTTCTCCTCCCAGGCGCCGGCGATGCCGCGCTCGGCCAGGGCGGAGGTGGGCAGGCGGCGATGGGGGTTGGAGGGGCCTGCCATGTTGCGCACCACCGTGGAGAGATCGAACTCCAGCACCCGTTCGTATTCGGCCTGCCGCAAGGCGTCGGCCCAGAGGCCGGTGGTCTTGGCGTATTGTTCCACCAGCGTCACCTGCTCGGGCTCGCGACCGGTCAGTTTCAGGTAGTCGATGGTCTGTCGGTCGATGTAGAAAAGGCCCGCCGAGGCGCCGAACTCCGGAGTCATGTTGGAGATGGTGGCGCGGTCGCCGAGGCTGAGGCTCTCGGCCCCTTCGCCAAAGAATTCCAGATAGGCGGAGACCACCCGTTGCGCACGCAGAAATTCGGTGAGTGCCAGCACAATGTCGGTGGCGGTGATGCCGGGCTGGCGCTGGCCGCTCAGCCTGACGCCGACGATCTCAGGCAGGCGCATCATGGAGGGTCGCCCGAGCATGACCGTCTCCGCCTCCAGGCCGCCCACGCCGATGGCGATCACACCGAGGGCATCGATATGCGGGGTGTGGCTGTCGGTGCCGACACAGGTGTCGGGGAAGGCCACGCGCCTGCCATATTCATCCGGGCGGACCTGGATCACGGGCGACATCTTCTCCAGATTTATCTGGTGCATGATACCGTTGCCGGCCGGGATCACATCCACATTGTCGAAGGCGCTCTTGCACCATTCGATGAAGTGAAAACGGTCGGCGTTGCGTCGATCCTCGATGGCGCGGTTCTTTGCAAACGCGTCCGGCTCGAAGCCGGCATGCTCCACCGCCAGGGAGTGGTCGACGATGAGTTGGGTCGGCACCACCGGATTGACCTTGGCCGGGTCGCCCCCCTTTTCGGCGATAGCGTCGCGCAGGCCCGCCAGGTCGACCAGGGCGGTCTGACCCAGGATATCGTGGCAGACAACCCGCGCCGGGTACCAGGGGAAGTCGAGGTCTCGTTTTCGTTCAATGATCTGCTTCAATGAGGCTTCGAGTATGGCCGGGTCGCAGCGGCGTACCAGCTGCTCCGCCAGCACCCGCGAGGTGTAGGGCAGCCGGTCATAGGCGCCGGGCTGGAGCGCCTCGACTGCCTCGCGGACATCGAAATAGTCGAGGCTGGTCTCGGGCAGGGATTTTCGAAATTGTTTCTTCATTAAATTCTCAATCTTCAGCCTCTTTCCCCAATCGGCACCCAATCCCGATTATCCGGTCCTGTATAGTTCGCCGATGGTCGGATGATTTTGCCATCCTCGCGCTGCTCGATCACATGGGCGCCCCAACCGCTGACGCGGGAGATGACGAACAGGGGAGTGAACATGTCGGTGGGCACGCCCATCTGGTTGTAGGAGACGGCGGAGAACCAGTCCAGGTTGGGGAACATCTTCTTGATCTCCCACATCACCGCCTCCAACCGCTCGGCCACGTTGAACATTGTCATGTTGCCGGCCTCCTCGGAGAGCTCCTTGGCCACCCGCTTGATCACCTCGTTACGGGGATCGCCTACAGTGTAGACCGGGTGGCCGAAACCGATAACGATCTCCTTGCGCCCGACCCGCTCGCGGATATCGGCCTCCGCCTCGTCGGCGCTGCGGTAGCGGCTCTGGATACGGAAGGCCTCCTCGTTGGCGCCGCCGTGCTTGGGGCCGCGTAGGGCGCCGATGGCGCCGGTGATGGCGGAGTACATGTCGGAGTTGGTGCCGGCGATGACCCGCGCGGTGAAGGTGGAGGCGTTGAACTCGTGCTCGGCGTAGAGGGTCAGGGAGGTGTGCATGGCGCGCACCCACTGATCGCTCGGCTGCTTGCCGTGCAGCAGATGGAGAAAGTGTCCGCCGATGGAGTCATCGTCGGTCTCCACCTCGATGCGCTTGCCGTTGACCGCATAGTGGTACCAGTAGAGCAGGGCGGAGCCAAAGCTGGCCATCAGGCGATCGATGATGTCACGTGCCTCGGAGGCGGGGTGGGTATCCTTCTCCGGCTGACAGCTGCCCATCACCGAGCAGGCGGTGCGCATCACGTCCATTGGATGGGCGGAGGCGGGGATCGCCTCCAGTGCCTGCTTCACCGCCTGGGGCAGGCCGCGCATCGACTTCAGCTTGGCCTTATAGGCGGCCAGTTCGGCCTGGCTCGGCAGGGTGCCGTGGATCAGCAGATAGGCGATCTCTTCGAATTCCGCCTTCTCGGCG
>JASFJY010000306.1:0-4949 GCA_050119415.1 Chromatiales bacterium
TGGCCATGATGTTATCGACACCTAATTTTTCCTCCAGACCGGCGATTTCACGCAAGTTGTCCAGCCATAAATTCTGGTTGTAAGCGGCTATGGTGGTAACGCTGGCTGGATTGTCGGTGGCGGAACAGGAATGCTCTTCACGGGTATAAGCATAACCTTCACGGTCAGCGTCCACATAAGGTGGTTTTGCATCTAAACGACCTGCACGCCAGCCGACATAGTTGGAGCAAGAGTGGATATCGATAATCACATCGATATCGTTTTCGTCGGCCAGTATGATGAACTCTTCCAGTGCTTGACGAGCATTCTCTTGCTGCACTGAGGGATCGTTCTTCAACGCGCCACCGTCTTGAACCCAACCGATGCCTTGAGGGTCTGTTGGATCAAGGGTTTGGGGAGCGATGGGTAAACGGATTAGGTTGAAACCTTGAGCCTTGATTTCAGTCATGGTTTGCTGAATGGTACGGCCTGTCGGGTTCCACCACATGTTACCCACATAGAGCTCTAGCGGCGCGCCACTCGGGTTATATTCCGCGTCGGGCGGTTCATGCTGACCTTCCAAGCCAAACCAAGCACCACAGTGGATAGGCATTTCAACACCGTTTTTGGTGATCTTTCCCTCGTAATTGACACTGAATCTGCCCTCGGTTGAATCAGGTACTGGTGTTGTTGTCGGGGTTGTTGTCGGGGTTGTTGTCGGGGTTGTTGTCGGGGTTGTTGTCGGGGTTGTTGTCGGGGTTGGCGTCGCTGCTGGTTCGCCACCGTTCACGGTAAAGCTGACCGGCATAGACAGGCCACCAGGTGCACCGATAAAGCCGAAACTCTGTTCGCTGTTGGGAGCGATTACATCGTTATATCCAATGCTCTCCACTATATAGTTGGTGCCGTTGTGAGAGGCAATCCTAGCATTCCAGATATGTTGAATCTCGAAATCAGCATCGAAACTCAGAGTCCAGCTGTTGATCTGGTTCGAATCCGTGTTGCGGATGGTGACCTTTCCCTGGAAGCCAGCGCCCCAGTCGTTGATGTTTTCCATCGTCACCTGAGCGCTGACGGCCGCCTGGGTAGTGGAGCTGAGGGTGAGGATTCCGATGAAGACGAGTGCGTAAGCCCGGATATGACGTGCAGCCTGATAGGCCTGAATCATCCAATGCATCATTCAACTCCTTTTTGTCTTGTTGTTTACTTCCTGTTAATCCACTCTGATATCCTGCTAGCGGTGATACAGGAAGTTTCGACACTGATGCACTCTAGTCCTTACAAAACAATCTCACTTAGCTTCTGGTGGATAATAGTGCGGCTAGAGCGTGGGTATTATTCTGACTTGTAAATTCCCACAATGATGGAGCGGATAATAGAGGGCCAACTTAAAAACGACTGTGACCCATCTCACAATAACAAATGGTCACGCTTAAATCAGATTCGTACACCAGCATCTTTCAGCCGAATTTCAATATTTCGATGTTATGCGGTTGATCAAGCAATAGCTGATGCAATCCCTCGCCGACCAACGCAACAATCTAGGGTATAGGAAATCATCGCACCGAGTACATGGGGTAGGGTGCGGGTGAAGCCAAAGCGAACACCGGAACTGGTGGCGATGATATTGACAGGCCCCGGTGTAATTGCACCAATCAGAACAAACAATGACATCGAAGTCAGCGAAGCAAGCACTAACAGTCCTCTCGATTTTGCGGATATCAGGACGATACTATGCGGGTAGATTGGGGAAGGTTATTGAACAAAATTGCGCTTTTAAGGGGGTTCTCAAGGTATATATTAATCCGGCAACCAACTATGTCGGGTTTCGAGCGTCAGTTGTAGACCGCTGTAAAAATATTGGGTGGATGTATGCTCCTCTTACGCCGGGTTACGCTACGCTAACCCGACCTACGTATCGGCAAGCAACCGCTTGATCCGCTCCACCCTTCGGTTACACTTTGTACTTTGGTAATATTCTAGGAATAACAAATAAAAACCGTAAGTTAGTTTATTTTCTAAGCGACCTGGTGAAGCATTTTGGCTAGGTGGCGCGCGATGAATGGCGAGTTACTGATAGACCCGAGCAAAAAGGCTGTTTCTTCCTCTTATTACGTAAAGAAAGAGAATAGAAAAAAATAGTAATATTGTTAAATAAGCTGCATCTATTTCAGAAATACCGTTTCTCCTTGCTCTAGCTTTAAGCCTGTGTATTTACAGCAATCGTGAGTGGATTCAATTATTAGTGAATGCTGTCGCTACATACACTGTTGGATACCTGGAATCACTCGGCTTGTAGTCTTCAGAACTGCCTGAGATACAACTTTTAATACGGAGGGCTTCGAAGCATGAAACTCATTATTACAGCCCTGCTTATCGTTGTCGGCATTTTTGCATGGTTAAGCAATAATGATGTGACTGTAGAAACGACTGCGACTGGAACAATCAAATACACTGATGATTTTAAGGTGTATTTGACTCAAACAGAGAGCATCTTTGACGCCTTTATGATTTTCGGCGGCCATCTCGACAAAAAGCTACATAACAGTATCAGCGACTATTCATTTGGCGCTTTAGAGATTGGTGAAGCGGCAGCGATCAAACGAAAATACCCGGATTTCCACCGATGTAAATCCCCTGGCGCATCAATCGCACAGCGAAAGATTCTCAATCTTTCCTTGATAGCAGAAAATCAGCAAACAGCAGACATACTAGAAGACGCCATTGCACTTCATGATGAGCGACTTAGTGGAGACAATGAAAGGGTTTGCGTGGAATTACGCGGTTATCAGGTAGAGCCCACCACCATTTTGCTGAAAGAAAATGATATGGATATCAGCAAGGACATTATTCCCAGTTTGCGGAATATGGACTTTTATCTAATCAGCGGAGCTGAAATCAGGGAGTGCCATGCCTTAATGTAGGCCAACCCGCCGCTTAGAACACTCATTGGTTATCTACTGTCAGGCGTTTATATTATTAATGCTCGTTCATTCTGCATTGTCATCGACCACATTGACACCTTCGTAACCGCCATCGATTGCCGAACGAACCAGTCTCAGCCAGGTGTTTTCAAACCGCTCACTGCTGTCGTTCGGATTGAGCAAGCGGTTGACAATGGTCGCTTCGATATCGATTTCAATCTGTTTGGTAGGGTCATTGCGCCAGTGGCCAAGTAACATAATGCGATTGACCGTTATCATGTTGTCCAACCGATTACGGGGGTCCTGATCGACACCCCAATCGAGTGTTGGGCGATGCGCACGGATCAATTCACCGAGTGTCAGGGCGACATCGGTAACCAGTGAGAAAATGATATATTCCTCCGACTTTTCACCATAGAGCCATCAACTTTTGGCATCGCTCGGCAGTGAACGGGAATACGACGCCCACTGCTCCCCAGCCCACTGATGCAAACTACTGACAAATAGATCGATATCAGCGCTGGTGAAATCGTCAGGCCAGTCGATTGCCTGTCCGGTTTGTTTGAGTAGTGCGCGCAGTAACGCTAAGCGATTCGGTATTTGGGCCAGAATATAGTCCAGGTTATTGTTCGCCTGTAGATTGCTAAGCGCGGAGGGTGCTCCAATAAAAGGCAGTCTCAGCGGTTGATAACGCACGAGTTCCTCTGACAAACTCCCATTATGGGCATTGCCTTTTGTCTTGCGAAATATATTCACCCATTTTTTAAGCATTAAATTTTCAGCTAAACCAGCTGCTTACTGTGTTGAATAATCCTACCATTATTGATAGAACTCTCACCGCTAAAACCATCATTTGCTGTTGAGTTCCTTACGTCACCGACTGATCCAATCATGATCCAACACCTTTTAAAACAATGATTATTGAGATAGTGGAAATGTTAGTGCAGGTATTGGCGAAGCTGAATTCGAGATGTCCCTAGCTAGGGTTTCTACTATTCAGCGTAGGTCGGTTACATTTTGTACTTCGCTTATATTTAAAAATATAAGTAAAAACCACAAGTTAATTTCTTTATCTAAGCGGCTAGGTGAAATATTTTGCTGAAGGGCAAGAGTGGAGCAGCCTGTAGAGCAGGCGCGGTGGATCTTACAGAAGTGAGTGGAATTCAGGGCGAATTTAGCGCAAAGACGGCGAAGCGGCGGACAATGGATGGCGAATTACCGATGGACCTGAGCAAAAATGGGCGTTAGTTCTTCCTATACGCAACGGACTATGGACTTGATTAAGTTAAGCTTGGTTGAATTAGCTCTGAGGCACAGACCATCAAAGATGGATACGGGGCATTGTCTTGCCCATGGGTGTGTCTCATAACTACAAGGAGGATTTTTGATGAAATACCCAAACACTCGTTCTAGGCTATTGTTTCTGTTTGCTGTTTTATCCGCGGCTTGGTTGTCCGGCGTTACCACTGTATTCGCCTGCAATATAGACCAGTTCTGTATTATGCTATATGACCCGGTCTGCGGCACTGATGGTAAGACCTATTCTAACAGCTGCGTGGCGGGGAATGCATGTGTTGATGTCGCCTATCCGGGTATTTGTACTGAACCGCCACCCGTGTGCGAGGATCTTGATAATGATAACTATTCACCGGATGGGGGTGATTGCGGACCTATCGATTGTAACGACCAGGACCCCAGCATAAACCCTGATATGGCCTGTTTCGAAATCTATGAACCGGTCTGTGGAGTGGATGGCAATACCTATTCGAACGAATGTGAGGCATTGCGCGCATGTGTCACGATCGACTATCCCGGAGAGTGCAGTCAACCACCGGTGTGTACAGATAACGACCAGGACGGCTTCTCCCCTGATGGAGGCGAATGTGGACTTGTCGACTGTAATGACAATGATCCCATCGTCAATCCCGCTATGATTTGTCCCGCGGTATATTTCCCCGTTTGCGGTGTAGATGGTATTACCTATGGCAATTACTGTAATGCCGAGGCATTCTGTGCGGAGATCGCCTATGAGGGAGAGTGCCATGA
>JASFJY010000307.1:0-4937 GCA_050119415.1 Chromatiales bacterium
CGAGATTGCCGTAAAGCAGGCCCCATTCCTGCTGCTGGATGTCAATGGTGTCGGCTACGAACTGGAGGCCCCCCTCTCCACCTTTTTCAATCTGCCTGAAACCGGCCGGCAGGTGACCCTTTACACCCATCTGGTGGTGCGGGAGGATGCCCATATTCTCTTCGCCTTCGCCACCGAATCGGAGCGCACCCTCTTCCGCAGTCTGTTGAAGGTGAGCGGTATCGGCGCCAAGATGGCGCTGGCGATCCTCTCCGGCATGAGCGCCGAAGAGTTTTCTCGTTGCGTGGAGTGTGAAGATGTCGACGCCCTGGTACGCCTTCCCGGTATCGGTCGCAAGACTGCGCAACGGCTGATCGTGGAGATGCGCGACCGTTTGGCCAAGCTGGGCGAACAGGCTGGCGGGACTATGCTTGCCGTGTCGGTGTCGCAGATGGATGCACGGCCGCGTAGCGAGAAGTCGGACGCGGTTGCAGCCCTGGTGGCGCTGGGCTACAAATCGCAGGAGGCCGAGCGCATGGTCAAGGCGGTGGCGAACGAGGAGATGGACAGTGAATCACTGATCCGGGCGGCACTGCAGAGCACTGTCAAAGGAAAGAAGTAATGTGCGTTTTATTGCAATGCGTCCGGTGATGACTTATGCGGTATCGGGATTTCGGGTTTAAATGAGTAGATTTCCTCTTCTACAGGGAGAGGGCCGGCCCCGACTTGGGAGTGGGCCATTAGAAAGCGGTGCAGCGTGAAAGTGGTACAGGCAAAATCAATAGGTCGTCCATGATAGAACAGCCGAGACTGATCAACGGCGAAGCCACCGGCGAGGACGAAGCGGTCGATCGGGCGATCCGACCCAAGCGGCTGCGGGAGTATGTGGGTCAAGCGGCGGTGTGTGAGCAGATGGAGGTCTTCGTGCCGGCCGCTCGCGGGCGAGGCGAGGCGCTGGACCATGTGTTGATCTTCGGTCCACCTGGACTCGGCAAGACCACCCTGGCCCACATTATCGCCAATGAGATGGAGGTCAATCTGCGCCAGACCTCCGGGCCGGTGCTGGAGAAGCCCGGCGACCTGGCGGCCCTGCTGACCAATCTAGAGCCGCGGGACGTGCTCTTTGTCGACGAGATCCACCGCCTCAGTCCGGTGGTGGAAGAGGTGCTCTATCCGGCGATGGAGGATTACCAGCTCGACATCATGATCGGCGAGGGGCCGGCGGCGCGCTCGATCAAACTCGACCTGCCCCCCTTTACCCTGGTCGGCGCCACCACCCGCGCAGGTCTGCTGACCTCGCCGCTGCGGGATCGCTTCGGTATTGTGCAGCGACTTGAGTTCTATAATGTCGCTGATCTGGCGCGGATCGTCACCCGTTCGGCCGGCATCCTCGGCATCGGCATCGATGCCGACGGCGCCAGCGAGATCGCCCGCCGCTCCCGAGGTACGCCGCGTATCGCCAACCGACTGTTGCGCCGGGTGCGCGACTATGCCCAGGTGAAGGGGGACGGCTACATCAACGCCGAACTGGCCGATGCCGCCCTCGGCATGCTGAAGGTGGACGCCAACGGTTTCGACGGCATGGACCGGCGCCTGCTGCTGGCGGTGATAGAAAAGTTTGACGGCGGGCCGGTCGGTGTTGACAATCTGGCGGCCGCCATCGGCGAGGAGCGGGGCACCATCGAGGATGTGCTAGAGCCCTATCTGATCCAGCAGGGCTTTCTCATGCGCACGCCCCGGGGACGGGTGGCCACGCGTACCGCCTATCTCCATTTCGGCCTCTCGCCCAAGGCCGGTGAGGTGGTGCCCGCGGCCGATGATCTTTTTCGTGAAATCTGATGCATAAGTCCTTGTCGAGTTGGGAACTTCGTCTGAATATCTGACTCAATAGTACGGGAAACGAATGCTTCACTATGGGCAAGCTGATTTGGGGTATGAGCAGCCGTAACCGATTTATCTGGCCGGTCAGGGTCTACTACGAGGATACCGATTCCGGCGGTGTGGTCTACTATGCCAACTATCTCAAATTCATGGAGCGGGCACGTACCGAATGGTTGCGCAGTATCGGCTTTGAACAGGACCAGTTGCTGACACAGGAGGGGATCATCTTCGCAGTCCGCTCGGTAGATGTGGGGTACCATCAGCCCGCACGCTTCAACGATGCGCTGGAAGTCACTGCTAGCTTGGCCGCCAAAGGTCATGCCAGTCTCACTTTCCATCAGGAGGTTTTTCGGGTGGATGACTCCCGGGTGCTTTGCAGCGGCCGTATCAAGATTGCCTGTGTGGAGATGAAAAGCATGCGACCAACCCCCATACCGAAGTCCCTATTACTGGAGTTCCCGGATGTCGACTGACCTCTCCATCACCCATCTCATCCTGAACGCCACCATCGTGGTGCAGTTCGTCATCGCCCTGCTGGTCTTCGCTTCGGTCTCCTCCTGGACCATGATCTTCGATCGCCGGCGGGTGCTGAAGAAGGCCATGCGGGCCGCCGACGAATTTGAGTCGCGCTTCTGGTCCGGCGGCGACCTGGGCGAACTCTACCGACAGCTGGAGCGGGATGGTGACGACGATTCCGGCATGGCGGCCATTTTTCGCGCCGGTTTCCGAGAGTTCGCCCGGCTGCGCACCAAGGGTCATAAGGATCCGATGGCGATGGTGCAGGGTGCCCAGCGTTCCATGCGGGTCTCTCTCAACCGCGAAGTCGATCACCTGGAGAACCACCTTTCCACCCTTGCCACCATCGGTTCTACCAGTCCCTATGTGGGTCTGTTCGGCACTGTCTGGGGCATTATGAACTCTTTTACCGCGCTGGGTAATGTCAAGGCCGCCACTCTGGCGCTGGTGGCGCCGGGTATCGCCGAGGCCTTGATCGCCACCGCCATCGGCCTGTTCGCAGCGATCCCGGCGGTGGTGGCCTACAATCGCTACTCCAATAAAGTCGAGCGGCTCAACAACCGCTATGACGACTTTGTCGAAGAGTTCGCTACTATCCTGCAGCGCCAGGCGGGCCACTGACGGAAGCTGTTCGATGAGTCGCCAGAAGAACCGCCGCAAGCCCATGTCGGAGATCAACGTGGTGCCTTACATCGACGTCATGCTGGTGCTGCTGGTGATCTTCATGATCACGGCGCCGCTGCTGACCCAGGGGGTCGACGTGGAGTTGCCGCAGGCCGATGCCGAGCCCCTGAAACAGCAGGCCGACGAACCGGTGGTAGTGAGCGTCGACAAAGCGGGCGATTTCTATATCGACGTGGGCGAGGGGAGGGACCGGCCGGTGTCGAGTGAGGATCTGGTTACGCGGATACGCGCGGTACTGAAATACAAGCCCAAAACACCGATCATGGTGCGCGGCGATGCCGGTGTGGCCTACGGACGCGTGGTTGAAGCGATGGTGTTGCTGCAGTCGGCCGGGACGCCGAGTGTCGGTTTGATCACGGAACCGCCGGAGTCATAGGCTTGAAGATATGTTCAGCCTGATAAAGCGAAATCCAATTGCCGTCTCCCTGGCGATCCTGCTACATGTGGCGATCGTCTTCTTTCTCATTTTTGGCATGGAGTGGGAATTATTTCCCAAGCGAGCAGAGCCGAAAGCGAATGTGGTCCAGGCCCATGTGGTGAATACGGAACAACCGCGCCAGAAAGAGGCCGAAGGGAAGGCAAAGGAGCCTAAGATTCAGGAGCAGGAGGCGCTGAAGCGCAAACAGACGGAAGAGAAGAAGCGGAAAATCGCCCAAGAGAAAAAGCGCAAAGCTGAGCTCGAGACTAAGCGAAAGGCAGAAGCTGAGGCCAAACGCAAGGCCGAGGCCAAGCAAAAAGCCGAGGCTGAGGCCAAACGCAAGGCCGAGGCCAAGCAAAAAGCCGAGGCGGAGGCCAAGCGCAAGGCCGAGGCCAAGCGAAAAGCCGAGGCGGAAGCCAAACGCAAAGCTGAGCTGGAGGCAAAACGCAAGGCGGAAGCGGAGGCAAAACGCAAGGCGGAAGCGGAAGCCAAACGCCAGGCTGAACTAGAGGCTAAGCGTAAAGCTGAAGAGGCCGCCAGGCGGGAAGCGGCAGCCCAGGCCGAACGGGAGCGGGCGCTGCAGGAACAAATGGCGATGGAACAGAACGCCCGGGAGATCGACCGTTATGTGGCTGTGATCAAACAGCAGATCCAGCGTAGCTGGTTGCGACCGGGGCAGGCGGGTGAACGGCTCTCCTGCGTGGTACAGGTGCGACTGATTCCGGGTGGTGATGTGGTGCCGGGTGGCGTGAGCATCATCAAGAGCAGCGGCAATGCCGCCTTCGACAGATCGGTGGAGGCGGCCGTCTACAAGGCGACACCGCTGCCAGTGCCCAGTGGGCCCCTGTTTGAATCCTTTAGGAATTTAAGGTTAAACTTCAATCCAAGCAAGTAACTGATTGACAAAGAAATGAAAAAGATTTTACTCGCTCTCTTTCTCTCGCTGGCCTGGTTGCACGCTGCGCTGGCCGACCTGACCATCGAAATCACCGAAGGTGTGGAGGGCGCGTTGCCCATCGCGGTGGTGCCATTCGGTTGGCAGGGAGGCGGTTCGCCTCCTGTTGACGTGGCCGAGGTAATCAGTGCCGACCTGCAGCGTAGCGGACGTTTCAAAACACTTCCGCGCACTGATATGCTGGCGAGTCCAACCTCCCCCGAGGAGATAGAGTTCAAGAATTGGCGGGCGCTGGATACGGAGAATTTGGTGGTTGGGCAGATCCGTCCCCAGGGTTCCGGTGCTTACGAGATCCGATTCCAGCTGTTCGATGTCTACAAGGGCGAGCAGTTGACCGGCTACACCATCCCGACCACCGCACCCAACCTGCGCGCCACCGCTCACCGCATCGCCGATCTGATTTATGAAAAGCTGTTGGGGGTGCCGGGCGCCTTCGCCACCCGGGTGGCCTATATCACCTCGGTCAGGCAGGCCGACGATACAAACCGCATCGATCTCAAAGTG
>JASFJY010000308.1:0-4932 GCA_050119415.1 Chromatiales bacterium
TCGGGACGACCGTAGGACAGATTGTAGAGCAAGGTATCGTTGAACAGCACGGTATCCTGGGGCACGATGCCAATCGCCGCGCGCAGGCTCTGGCGGGTCAACTGGCGGATATCCTGGCCGTCGATAGTGATGCACCCGCCGCTAACGTCGTAGAAGCGAAACAACAGTCTCGAGAGGGTCGATTTACCGGCCCCGCTGTGGCCCACCACAGCCACCTTCTCGCCGGCGCCGATGCTGAAATCGACCTCATGCAGGATCTGGCGCTCCGGTTGATAGGCGAAATCGACCTGCTTGAAACGGACCTCACCGCCAGCCAGCCGCAAGGCGGCGGCATCGGCGGCATCGGTAATCTCCGGCCGGCGCTCCAACAGCTTGAAGATCAGGTCCATATCGGCCAGGGAGTATTTGATCTGGCGGTAGACGATGCCGAGAAAATTCAAGGGGATGAAGAGTTGCAACAGAAAGGCGTTAACCAACACCAGGTCGCCGATGGACATGCTGCCGTTGACCACCCCGTTGGCGGCAAAAATCATAACGAAGGTGACACCGGTGGCGATAATAGCGCCCTGACCGAAGTTGAGCAGCGACATGGAAGTTTGGCTTTTGACCGCGTTCTCTTCCCAGCGTGAAAGGGTCTCGTCAAAGCGCTTCAGCTCCAGGGGCTCGTTGCCGAAGTACTTTACCGTTTCGTAGTTGATCAGGCTGTCGAAGGCCTGATTGTTGGCCTGGGAGTCGAGTCGATTCATGATATGGCGATACTCCATGCGCCACTCGGTAATGGCCAGCGTGAATGCCACATAGACCGCTACCGTACCGAAGGTGACCAGGGTGAAGATCAGGTCGTACTGGGTCAGCAGCACCGCCGCCACCAGGCCGAACTCCACCAGCATCGGTAGAATGCTGAAGACCATATAGTTGAGGATGGTGCTGACCGAGCGGGTACCCCGCTCCAGGTCGCGACTGATGGCGCCGGTCTGACGCTCCAGATGGAAGCGCAGGGAGAGCTCATGCAGGTGGTTGAGCACCCGGTTGGAGAGGTTGCGCATGGCGCGGTAGCGCACCCGCGCAAAAATGGCGTCGCGCAGCTCGTTGAACAGGGAGCTGCCGAGGCGCAGGGCGCCGTAACCGAGCAGCAGGAACAGGGGCAGCACCAACATCGTCTGCTCGCTCTTCTCCAGACTGTCGACAATCTCCTTGAGCAATAGCGGAATGCCCACATTGGCCAGTTTCGCCAGCACCAGGCAGCCCAACGCGAACAGGGCCCGCCCGCGGTACTCCCAGAGGAAAGGCAGCATGTTGCGCAGGTTCTGAAAATCACGCCGATCCTTGTGCACCGGCGCCTGGGCTTGGATATGATGGGCCATGGACGTGTAGCTTAATCCGCAAGGTCAATGGCTAATGGTATCGGAAATCGGACCCAGGTGCGTCTTATACTCAGATTCCACCGGGTTTCATGGCAGGCACAAGCGACTGAATCAGTTACAATTCACCCCAGAATCCCGCGGCACGGACGGACAACTTTGGCAATGTACAAAGTGTAACCGACCCAGGCTGAACGCGCCCTCGCAGCGGGACCGTCGCGTTCCGGGATGAAACATTCGGGTTAAACTGTTTGACAGATCCAATAGGCTTCACTCATAGCGAAACACCATGAACCAAGATTGCAGCTACAACGAACTCTATCCTCTACAAGTGCTCGACGACAGCATGGAACCGGAATTTCCGGAGAAGTGCATAATCGTTGTCGAGCCCTCCGACGTCTGCGCCAGCGGAGCCTACGTGGTAGCCGAGACCCATGGCGAGCGCTGGTTCCGTCAGTACATCGCCGAAGGTGACGGCGTCAAACGGCTGGTGGCCTTAAAAGAGGGTTACCCGGACATGCGTCTGATCGACGGCGAGTACAAAATTCTCGGCGTGGTGGTGCAACGCAACATCGGGCGCAAGGTCAAGCACTACCACCCCTATGTGCCCGGCGGGTTGCCCCCTACAACCATCAACCTGAATTGATGCTTTCCCACCGTTTCGGTCTATTCTCTATAAAGTATGAGCCTACAACATCCGGGACGGCTCACAAGCGGCGTAGCACAACACGACCGCCGAGCGCTGAACCGAGTAAGGAGAGAATGAGATGAATATCGATCTTGCTGACGTAACCCTGCATGTCGACGAATCCCTGGATAGTGAAGGGCTGGCTGAACTGGAAAGCGCCTTCCGCCAGCGCGAAGGAGTGGTTTCGGTCCATGTGGATAAAAAACGGCCCCATCTTTTTGTTTTGGAATATAATCCCAAGCTGATTCACAGCAAGGATCTGGTGAAAATACCCGAATTCAAGGGGCTGCATGCCGAGCTGATCGGCCTCTGATCCACTCCTCTGCATCGTGGGGCGGCATCAACCCGATCCACATCACAACCGGTTCCCTTGGGCGGGAACCGGTCAAATGCACCCATTCCATATCCAAGCACGCTGACCGGTGCGTCACCCGTACAGCTCAATGCGGTATGTACAGCACTTCCCAGGGTGTTTGTACCAGTAAGGCATGCAAAGGACCCGCCGTGTTCAGCGTAGGTCGAGTACACTTTATACTTTGCTATTCAGGGTGAAAAATCTGAGCGAGGCCGCACAGGCAGACTGCCAGCTCAAGACCAATCAAGGAGATGGAGATGCAGAGAGTGACCATCGTGGGCAGTGGTTTCGCCGCCCTCACCGCCGTTAAATCATTACGCAAGGCAGACCGCTCAATCGAGCTCACGGTGGTCAGCCCCATGGCGGAATTCCACTACCTGCCCGGCTCGATCTGGATCCCCTCGAAGATTCGCGAACCGCAAGACCTGACTGTCCCCCTGCAACCCTTTTTCGACCGTATGGGTGTCCGCTATATGAATGCCGAGGCCAGCGGCCTGAGCGATGACGGACGGATGCTTAAAACCAGCCAGGGAGAGATTGAAAACGACGGCCTCATCATCGCCTCGGGCGGACGGTTTATCAAAAAGCTGCCGGGCATTGAACACGCCATCACCCCCTGCGAGGGCATCGCCGCCACGATGAAGATCCGCGAACGCCTTGCCGCCATGGAACAGGGCACCATCGCCATCGGTTTCGCCGGCAATCCCAAGGAACCGAGTGCCATGCGCGGGGGGCCCATGTTCGAGTTCCTCTTTGGCATCGACCGCCAACTGCGGCTGGAGAAACGACGAGACAAATTCAAACTGATCCTCTTCACGCCCGCGGAAAACCCTGGACAACGATTGGGTCCGAAAGCGGTCTCCGGCCTGTTGAAGGAGATGAACAAGCGGAACATCGAAACCCATCTGGGCCATAAAATGAAGGCCTTCAGTGAAAACAGCGTCACTACCGAGGGAGGCACCTTCGACGCCGACCTTATCCTCTTCATGCCGGGTATGACCGGCAACACATGGTTCGACAATACCGACCTGCCCCGCTCCCCGGGCGGTCTCGTCAAGGCAGACGCCCAGTGTCGGGTCGAGGGCCTCTCGAGGGTCTACGTGGCAGGCGACTCAGGCAGTTTTCCCGGCCCGGAGTGGATGCCCAAGCAGGCCCACATGGCCGATCTACAGGCCGCCGCAGCGGCGAAAAACCTGTTGACGGAGCTGCGCGGAGAAGAACCGGTGGAGACGTTCAAGGTGGAGCTGGTCTGCATCGTCGACAGCCAGACCAGCGGCATGCTGGTGGCCAGGACGGAGAAATACAACATCGTCATGCCCAACATGGTTGTCTTTCATTGGCTCAAGCGCTTTTTTGAATGGTGGTATCTACGCCAGTATCGCTAAGACTGGATCGAGAAAAGTTAGTTTTCATTTTCAAGCGATAGGGTGAAACATTCGGGCTAGAGCTGATACTTTCTCTCCAACCGATTGGCAATCAGGTCGTAGCCCCTGAAGCGCATCTCCGCGATCTCACCGCTTTCGTCGTAGACGCGATTGAGGCGTTGCAGGACCGACCTGTCCTGCCGCTGCAGCAGATCACTGGCAAAGGCTTCCGCCAAACCGATGTGAATACGATAGGCTTCGATGTAGGCCCGGTGATCCCGACCACCGAAGTGCAGCAGCGAGCGTTCGAAACTTTCGTATTTTTCTAACATACGAAGATGATAGGCGCGATTGAGGTAGAGTTCCGACACCTCCGGCATGTGGCAGGATTGCGCAATCGCTAACAGCTCACCCCTGCTCAAGCCTTCGCCGGCAATGGCCAAATCCCGACAGGCGGGATGTTCGTGCGCCATCGCCGCCCCCCCGAACACCAGCATCGTCATTCCTACCAACCATCGCCACATCGTCTTCGCTCCCTCATAAACTCCAGATTTATTGCAAACATACAAAAAATTAATAGTTGATTTTTATCTATGTGCAAGCCAGATTTATGAGACCCAAAGAAGGAAGAACCGGTGAAAAGGGAGCGTGTTTGCGCATGAATAGCAACAGATCGCGGCAAATTAACTGTTTCAGGAGGAATATTCACATAAATTTTTTGTGCATTTCAGGGGGGTGAACCAGATCCAACATCTGCCCATCGCAAGGGCTACAATATGGCCATCGTTTTAGACTAACAGGGCGAATCACATGCCCAGATTGCGCCTCACACTGGTTTTACTACTTGCCCTACTCGGTCTGTCGGCAATGGCCGACGAGATGCAAATCTTCGATCTCAAGGGAGCGACCCCGCGGGAGATGATCCCGCTGATCAAGCCCTTCGTCGGTCCCGACGGCACGGTAACCGGCATGCACAACCAGCTGATCATACGCACCAGCGCCGAACGCATGGTACAGGTGCGCAAGATTCTGCAGGAGTTCGACAGAGCGCCACGACGTCTGTTGATCCACGTGCGGGATACGGCACCCAGTGAGTCGGAACGCAGTCGCATCGACCTCTCGATCGACACTCCCCCTCTGCAGCTCGGCGAGGCGGACAAGAAC
>JASFJY010000309.1:0-4917 GCA_050119415.1 Chromatiales bacterium
AAAATAATACCATCCGTGGCGTAAGGGGTAATGATTATGATCGATTAATTCTTGACTTATTTGGGGCGTCCATATATGTCCCAAAATTACCATTCAGTCAATTCCTGCAGATTCGATCATGTACGATTTAGTGCCAATAGGTGGCTGTCCCAAAATAATAGGTGGCTCTGTCCCTGAGGCAGAATTAATGGGTGGCTGTCCCAAAATTACAAAATTACTCGTCCCAAAATTACTCTGCCGGCAGCCCTAGAGGGGCCGATGCCAGCGCCTTCATTTACTCCCTCATCGAGACCGCCAAGGCCAATAAGCTGGAGCCGAAGCGTTATCTTCTGGAGTTGTTCGAGCGCTACCCATTGGCAGTCAATGACGAACAACACGCAAGGTTACTGCCCTGGAATTTCGAATTTAGCGTATAGGGGGTATTAGGGAAATCCTGCTGATAGCCGGATGCTTACGTTTCTTTTCTAAGCGGCCGGGTAAAACATTCGGGTTAAGGGTTTTTTTGTCTATGTCCTAAGATAGAAATAAATAAAAACATTTCCGGATTGACATGCATGAAGAAGATCCCATCCGAAACGATCAGCAACAGTTTCTCTGTAGCCATCACCGGTTCCGGCGGCAGTGGTGCAGTGACTACCGGGCGCATTCTACTGGAGGCCGCCGCCGAATGCGGCTTCCAGGGCTTGATGACCCGCTCCGCCGGCCCGCAGATCCGCGGTGGTGAATCGGCGGCGATGATGCGCTTCAGCGCCGGTCCGGTCGAGTGCATGGGGGATGAGTACGATCTGCTGGTGGGGCTCGATTGGCTCAACATCGAACGTTTTGCCGATGAGATACCGCTGGGCCATAAGAGCTTGATCCTTAGCGACCCCGCCGCAGGAGAGGTGCCGGCCCTGCTTAGAAGCAACGGTGCCGAGGTGCGCGAAGTACCGTTCAAGAAGTTCGCTTCGAGCTTGCCGGGGGGCCGTCTCAACATGGTCGCACTGGGTGCGGCGGCGGTGGTCTGCGGACTGGGACTAGAGGCGATGGAGACGAGCGTGAGACGGGTTCTCCAACGCAAGGGCAGGGAGGTGGTCGAAGCGGCCTTGCAGGCCATGCGTATGGGCTACAATCATGACCGGCGTCCACGCATTACCCTCGAAGCGCCTGTCACCACAGCGCGACACTGGAGTATTACCGGCAATGAGGCCTGCGGTCTCGGTGCCTTGCGCGGAGGAGTGCGCTTTGTCGCCGCCTACCCGATCACCCCTGCCAGTGAGATGTTGGAGTGGCTGGCGCCGCGGCTGGAGCAGCTCGGCGGTTCTCTGCTGCAGGCGGAGGATGAATTGGCCTCCGTGAACATGATCATCGGTGCCTCCTTCGGCGGCGTGCCGTCGCTGACCGCCACTTCTGGTCCTGGTCTCAGTCTGATGGTGGAAGGCCTGGGTCTGGCGCTGGTCAGCGAGACGCCGGTCACGGTGGTCAACGTGATGCGCGGCGGACCCTCAACCGGTATCCCCACCAAATCGGAACAGTCCGATCTCAACATTGCCCTCTACGGCATGCATGGGGATGCGCCCCACCTGGTACTGGCGCCCACCTCGATCCGGGACTGCGTCTTCACCACCCAGTGGGCGGTGCGGCTGGCGGAACATCTGCAGACCGTCTCCCTAGTCCTCTCGGATCAGTCGCTCGGTCAGTCGCAGGCGATCATCGAGGCTCCGCCCAAGCGGCAACTGCCACTGCAACGCAAAGTGGAGCAGGCGCCGCAGGGTGACTATCAACGCTATCTCATCACATCAGACTATATATCGCCTATGACCCTGCCGGGTAGTGCCGGCGGCATGTACACTGCCGATGGCCTGGAACACAACAGTCACGGCACTCCCTCAAGCATGGCGCTGGATCATCGGGTTCAACTGGCCAAGCGCATGAATAAACTAAAAGATTTCGATTTCGGCGATGATTGGGCCGACGTGGAGGGGGAGGGACCTCAGTGTCTGGTCACCTGGGGGTCGTCCGCCGGCGTGGTCAAAGAGGTGGGGCGCTGGATTCGCGCCCAAGGAGGCGCCATCCGTGTGGTGGTGCTGCGTCTGTTGGCGCCGCTGCAGCGGGAGAATCTCAACTTCCTGCTGGCGCAAGCAACCAAGGTGATCGTGGTCGAACAGAATCACAGCGGGCAGCTGTTTCACTACCTGCGGGCCGAAGGAGTGTTGCCTGACTCCGCGGAGTCGCTCGCCCAATCCGGACCGCTGCCCCTGAGGCCAGGTCGAATTTTACGCGCTCTTGGAGGTGTCTTGGCATGACGGTTCCCGCACTCAAGGCAAAAGACTATAAGTCGGGCATCAAGCCGGTCTGGTGTCCGGGCTGCGGCCATTTCGCGGTGCTCTCGGCATTGACCAAAGCGATGGCCCATCTGGGTCTGGTGAAAGAGGATGTGGCCGTCGTCTCAGGTATAGGTTGCTCCTCGCGCCTGCCGGCCTATATCGATACCTATGGTTTTCACGGTGTGCATGGTCGGGCGCTGGCGGCGGCTTCAGGACTGAAGGCGGCGCGTCCCGATCTGCAGGTGATCGTGGCTGGGGGCGATGGCGACGGTTTTTCCATCGGTGGTAACCACTTCTTGCATGCCTGCCGACGCAACATGGATATGACCTATATTGTGATGGACAACGAGGTCTACGGTATGACCAAGGGACAGGCCTCGCCCACCACCCTGCCTGACTGGTGCAACAGCAAGATGACGCCTCACGGCACGGGCATATCCAGTTTCAATCCGGCCGCCATCGCCCTCGCGGCGGGTGCGGGTTTCATTGCCCGAGGCTACTCCGGTGAACCCTCCGAACTGACCCGCCTGTTGGTGAAGGCGATCGAACACCCCGGATTCGCCTTTGTGCAGGTCTTGAGCGCCTGTGTCACCTATCGACCCGATCAGAAGCGTTGGAAAGAGGAGGTCCACCCCCTGGAGAGAGAACTGCCGACCGATAATCCTGTGAAGGCGGCACAGATTATCCAGGCGGATGACGGCAAGGCGACGGGTATCATTTATGCCAAATCATTCCCGGTCTGGCAGCCGCAAAACCACGCGGACTCGGATCTGCGCACCATCGAGAAGGAGTTCCTGCTATGAGTGACAACAACGCCGTGATCATCGATACCGTGGAAGAGTTTCTGGTGCATGCCATGGAGTTGGAGGAGGCTTCGCGGGAACATTACGAGGAGTTGGCGGACTCCATGGAGGTGCATCATAATCTGGATGTGGCTGAGCTGTTCCGCAAGCTGGCCAACTATAGTCGCCTGCATGCCGAGGAAGTGCATAAGCGAGCGGCCGACAGGGAACTGCCGCAGATCACCCCCTGGGACTTCAAATGGAAATGCCCCTCCGCTCCCGAAGCCTTCTGCATGGAGGAGGCCAATTACCTGATGACCACCAGCCAGGCCCTGGAGATCGCCCTCTTCAACGAGATTCGCGGGCGCGACTTTTATCAGGAGGTGGCCGACAATACTACCAGCGAGGCGGTGAAACAGATCGCCCTGGATATGGTCGAGGAGGAGAACTGGCATGTGGAGATGCTGCGCGAGTGGCAGGGCAACATGGAGACATTGGAACCCCAGGAAGACCTCGATCCACCGAATACTCCCGAGTAGTCTCAGCCAGCCCCTCAGGCCCGCCGCAGCACCGCAACCGGCGGGGTATTAAAGAGACGCCAGCTGGCCGCTATTCCAGCCAGCCCGACACCCAGGGCGCCGCCGAACAGGGCGATTACCCACATCCAGGGATCGGCTTGCCAGGGCAGTTCGAAGACGGCGGTGGCCAGTGAATAGCTGATAGCGCTGGCCAATACTGCGGATATCAGACCCGCCAGGCCACCGAGCAGGGCAAACTCCAGCCATACCGAGATCACCAGTCGCCAGCGGCTGAGTCCCAGGGTGCGCAGAATCGCCGCCTCCTGTACGCGCAGTTCATGGCTGGCCTGGATGCCTGCGTAGAGCACGATCACACCGGCCGCCAGGGTGAAGAGAAAGACCGACTCCACTGCCATAACGCCCCGGTCCATGATGGCGCGTACCTGCTGCATCAGGGCGCTGACGTCAAGGGCTGTGATGCTGGGGTATTGCTGGATCAGGTCATACAGCAGACGGCGCTTCTGCGGCGGCAGGTGGAAACTGGTGATGTAGCTGGCGGGTTGTTCGGCCATCAAACCCGGCGTGCCGACAACGAAGAAGTTGACGTTGAAGGAGTCCCACTGTACCGAGCGCAGACTTGTGACTTTGCCGCTGATGCGGCTGCCGGCCACCTCGAAGGTGAGTACTTCGCCCAGCGAGATGCCCAGGGTTTCGGCGATGCCCTCTTCGACCGAGAACCAGGATTCATCCTGTTCTTGCGCACTCCACCAGCGACCGGCCACAATGCGGTTGTCACTCTGTATATCGGTAGCCAGGCTGAGGTTGAAGTCACGGGTGGCCAATCGTTGCGCGCGTGGCGATTCGTAGTCGTCGGCGGAGACCGGACGATCACCGATGCGCAGCAGCCGTCCCCGGATCATGGGATAGAGATCGCTGTTGGGGATGCCGCCGGCTTGCAACGTCGTTCGTACTCCCTCTACCTCCTGGGGTTGGATATTGATAAGAAACTGGTTGGGGCTGTCGGCCGGCAGGGCGTTGCGCCAGTCGTCGAGCAGATCGACGCGCACCATGGCCAGTATCAGCAGCACGGTGATACCGAGGCCGAAGCCGGTGAGCTGTACGCTGGTGGTGGCGGGATTGCGCGACAGGCTGGCCAGCCCGTAACGCCAGGAACCGGCGGAACGGCTGCGCAGGGGCCTCAGCAGAAAGACCAACAGGCGCGAGACCACCAGCAGCAGGGCAAGCCCGACCAACAACCCGCCGATCAGCTGGAAAGCCAGCTTGTCGTCGCCGATCTGCCAGATCAATAAC
>JASFJY010000310.1:0-4912 GCA_050119415.1 Chromatiales bacterium
CATCTGTGCCGAGGTATCTGGGTGGCATTGAAAAGCTGCTGGTTACCATGGCCAGGGGCTTAAGTCGGACGGGGTTGGACACGGCATTCATCACCTATGATCATGGCCAGTCCGATGCCGAGACAGTCGATGGGATTACTGTCTACAAAGCCTTCTCCGATGAAGCTGGATTACCTGGGCTGCGGTTTTTTCACCCGCGGATGACGGGTCTCTGGCGCGCCATGCGTCGCGCGGACGCAGCCATCTATATCCAGATGGGGGCGGGCAGTGAGGCTGGACGTGTCGCCCTGGGTGCTCATCACTTCTGCGGAAGCCGCAAAGCCTTTGCCTTTGCTCTGGCAAGCGATAAGGATACCGACCGTGAGGCAATCGAGAGCTTGCCGTCGCGGGAGCGTCTGCTCTACCGGTATGGTTTACGGTCGGCCGATCTGTTGATTTCCCAGACGCAGGCTCAGCAAGAGGCTTTGCTGAGGAGTTTTGGCCATGAATCTATCGTGCTTCCCATGCCCATTGAATCACCGGAGGGTGTCGATGCCGCTGCCAAGGCAGTGATTGAGGTGGATAGCCATCATGTGCTCTGGGTGGGGCGTATCATTGAAACCAAGCGTCTTGAGCTCCTGTTCAAGGTTGCCAGACGCTGCCCCGATGTGAAGTTCGACGTGGTGGGGACTCCCAACAGAGAGTCGGTTTATTACAAGGCTCTGGTGCGTGAGGCGCAGGAGATCGAGAATGTGACCCTGCACGGCCGGGTAGCAGAGGGGGTGTTGCCCCAGCTGTACCGGGAGTCGACCCTACTGCTATGCACCTCGATTCTAGAAGGCTTTCCGACAACCTTCCTCGAGGCCTGGAGTTACGCTACCCCCGTGATCACCACCTTTGATCCGGACGGTGTCGTGGCTGAGAACAAGCTTGGTGTGGTTGTGGAAACGGAAGATGAGATCGTTGGCGAAATCCGGCGCTTCACTTCGGAAAAGGCACTGCGCCAGCAGTACTGCTCCAGGGTAAGGCGATATTTCGAGGAACACTACACACCGCAAGCGATACTGCCAAGGTTTAGGTCACATCTGAAAAGTCTGATAGAGCTGACCTAGCCCGACCTACAATTCAATCGCAAATCCACATCTGAACGACGATTCCGGCTCGATCATTGCGTTTCCGGATGAAACATTCTCGCGGCCACGGCCGCTTTCAGGCAGTCGAGTTGGTTCTCATCACATATCGGTTCGTTATGCCGGTCAGTGATGAAAAAGATGTCCTCCACCTCGGCGCCGAGGGTTGTGATCTTGGCGTGCTGGAGTCGGATCTCGCAGCTGGCGAAGGCCTGGCCCACGTCAGAGAGCAGGCCGGGGCGGTCCAGGGTCACCAGGCGCATGGCGGTGCGGTGCAGATTCGGTTCTTGGGTGAAATAGACCTGGGTAGGGGTGTTGAAGTGCTTGTGCCGTCGCGGGATGCTGCGGCTCACCTTGAGCGGTTGATCTCCCTCCTGGGTCAGGGCATCCCGGAGGGTGGCTGAGATTTCCTCTCTACGCTGCCCTTCTTCCACCGGACTGCCGTCCTGCTCCAGCACCAAGAAGGAGTTGAGGGAGAATCCGGCAGTGGTGCTCATAACTCGGGCATTGACGATGGACAGCGCCAGCTGGTCGAGCTGGGTGGTGATCACGGCGAAGAGATTGTCCCGGTCGATGCCGTAGAAAAGCACCTCCGTGCCGCCCCGTTTAGCGGTCTGGCGTATCTGGATCAATGGCAGCTCATGGGCGGCTGTGGCGAGAATCGACTTGGTATGCCGCTGGATGGCATTAGGAGAGTGGGTCAGGAAATACTCCATGTTGAAGGTATTCCACAGCTTGCGAATCGCCGTTTCCTGGTGGTGGGTCGAGCGCAGCAGCTGGCTCATGGCCTCTTCCTGCTTCTCTTTCACCAGCTCCTCCTGGGCCAGGGGATTGTCGAGACCTCTCAGCAGGGCTCGGCGGGTGGCCTTAAACAGATCCCGCAGCAGGGAATCCTTCCAGGAGTTCCAGGCCGCCGGATTGGTTGCCTGGCTGTCGGCGAAAGTCAACAGATAAAGATAGGTGAGCCGATTGATGTCGCCCACCAACGCGGCGAATTCCTGCACCACCTCCGGATCAGTGATGTCCTTGCGTTGTGCGGTCATCGACATCACCAGGTGGTGGCGCACCAGCCAGCCCACCAGATGACTGTCGTACTCGCTCAGATGGTGCAGGCGACAGAATTCCAGTGCATCCAGGGCGCCCAGCTCGGAGTGGTTGCCGCCGCGTCCCTTGGCGATGTCATGGAACAAGGCCGCCAGATAGATCAGTTCCTCCTTCGGCAGGGTTCGCATCAGCTGGGTGCAGAAAGGGTGATCATTGGTATATTTTTCCACTGTCAGCCGTCTCAGGTTGCGCACCACCATCAGGGTGTGCTCGTCCACGGTGTAGACGTGGAAAAGGTCGTACTGCATGCGACCTACGATGTTCTCGAAGAAAGGGATATAGGCTGCCAGTATGCCGTAAAGGTTCATCCGCCGCATGGCGTGGAAAATACCCTGGGGTTGACGCAGGATCTCCATGAACAGGCTTTGGGCTCGGATATCCTGATGGAACTGCTCATCTATCAAATAGGTATGGTTACGTACCAGGCGAATGGTGCTGGCGCGCACGCCCTTGAGATGGGGATTCTCTTGGAGAATCAGAAACAGCTCCAGCAGCGCCGTGGGACTGCGTTCGAAGACCTTGTCATGGGTCACCTCGAGGAAGTTGCTGCGGCTCTGGAAGCGCCGGTTGATCTTGTGCGGTTCGCCCAGCTGATCCTTCAGTAGGATGGTCTCCTGAAAGTGCTGCAGCAGCATCTCATTGAGTCGGCTCAACTCCATCACCGTGCGGTAGTAATCCCGCATGAAACACTCGACCGCGAGGTTGGCATAGTCATCGTCGTAGCCCAGTTGCGCGGCCAGGGTGCGCTGGTGATCGAACAACAGTCGGTCGTCTTGGCGCCCGGTCAGCAGATGCAGGGCGAAACGTACCCGCCAGAGGTGGTTCTGACCGTCGATCAGGGTCTTGTATTCGGCCTCGGTAAGGAAGTTGTGCCCCACCAGATCGTGCAGATCCACGATGCGGAAGTGGCGCTTGGCGACCCACCCGATAGTCTGGATATCGCGGAGTCCCCCGGGGCTCTCCTTGATGTTGGGTTCCAGGTTGCTGATGGCGTCGTCTTGTCTGGCGTGGCGCCGGATCTGCTCTTGCCACTTGGCCTCGAAGAAGTCGTGACTGCTCCACATCCGGTCAGGGCCGGTGGCCTCCAGCATAGCCTCGAACAGAAGGCGGGAGCCGGCCAGGTGGCGGGCCTCGATCAGGTTGGTGACGACGGTGATGTCCTGCTCCGCTTCCCTTACGCAGTCGTCGATGGTGCGTACACTGTGGCCCACCTGCAGTCCGATATCCCACAACAGGGTGAGCAACTGTTCCAGATTGGACTTGAAGGATTCGAAGTGGTTTTCGCTGTGCAACAGGATCAGAAGGTCGATATCCGAGCCCGGGTGAAGTTCTCCGCGACCGTAGCCACCAACTGCCACCAGGGAGGCTTCGTCGCAGTCAGCGAAATGGCGACGCCAGGCGCGCTGTAGGATCTCGTCCATCAGTAGGGCCCGTTCCGCCACCAGTTCGTTAGTCTGCGTGGTGCCGGCGGCGAAGCGCTCCCTGACGTTCTCCGCATAGTGCTTGAGGTAGGTCTTGCAGGGCTGGACCGGGGAGCTTTCGGGTGCAAACGCCTCGTTCAGCGCGGTAAATTCGATCATCGGTGCCCCCTTGTCTGGCGCTTATTGGGCCAGGCTAGTCTCTTCCTTGCGCAGGGTCAGGATTTCGCAACCGTCTTCGGTAATCAGCAGGGTGTGTTCGTATTGGGCCGAGAGGCTGCGGTCCCTGGTCACCACTGTCCAACCGTCCGGCTTGAGTTTGACCTGCTGCCTGCCGGCGTTGACCATTGGCTCGATGGTGAAACACATGCCCGGCAGCAGCTCCAGGCCGGAGCCGGGCGTGCCGTAGTGGAGCACCTGCGGGTCCTCATGAAATTCCCGGCCGATGCCGTGACCGCAATATTCGCGTACCACCGAATAGCTGTGAGACTCGACAAAAGTCTGGATGGCGTGGCCGATGTCGCCCAGGCGGTTGCCCGGCCTTGCGTGCTCGATACCGAGATAGAGCGCTCTCTGGGTCACCCCCATGAGGCGGTTGGCCAATACCGAGGGCTGCCCGACGGCGAACATCTTGCTGGTGTCGCCGTGGTAGCCGTCCTTGATGACGGTGATATCGATGTTGATGATGTCTCCCTTCTTGAGCTTTTTCTCCCCGGGTATACCGTGGCATACTACTTGGTTGATCGAGGTGCAGATCGACCGGGGGAAGCCGCGGTAGTTGAGGGGAGCGGGAATCGCCTTCTGGACATTTACGATGTGGTCGTGACAGATGCGGTCAAGCTCGTCGGTAGTGATACCCGGCTGTACATGGAGTTCGATAATCTCGAGAACTTCGGCGGCTAGACGCCCAGCCACTCGCATCTTTTCGATCTCGTTCGCCGTTTTGATTGTGACACCCATGAGAAATTAGCTTGAAAATCCGGCAGGTTGATTTAATGAGGGATGATAAGCGTTTGTCGCTTCAAGCCGCTTATGGTATAAAACGCCCCGCCGAATCGCAATCGCTTCGGCCAAGCAAAACCGCCGGGTAAGCAAGGTTTACCGGTGGATAATACACACACATATCGACACATGGGCCGGGGTGCCTTCGCAAGAGGGTCGGAACATGGGATATGTGGAGGTACCAACCCGATACAATCAGGAGTCACTCATGAGTGAAGTATCTATGCGCCAGATGCTTGAGGCTGGTGTGCATTTCGGTCACCAGACCCGTTACTGGAA
>JASFJY010000311.1:0-4911 GCA_050119415.1 Chromatiales bacterium
GGCGATGCGCTCGTGGTCTTGGGCGGTCAGTGGCGTGACGGTGATCTTGATTACCGGCTCGGGGAAGCTGATCGACTCGAGCAGCAGCGGGTGGTGGGGCTCGCACAATGTGTCGCCGGTGACGGCCTCTTTCATGCCAAGGATGGCGGCGATGTCGCCGGCGTGGATCGACTCGATATCTTCCCGGTGTACGGCATACATACGCTCGAGGCGGCCGATCCGCTGCGGGCGGCCATAGCGGGGATTGAGCACACTGTCCCCCTTTTTCAGAACGCCGGAGTAGACCCGCACGTAGGCGAGACGACCGGCGTAGGGGTCGGTCACCGTCTTGAATATCAGGGCGCTGAGGGGGGCCGAGTCGTCGGGCCGGCGGATGACGGTGTGGTCGTTGTCCGGATGACGGCCGCTGATTTCTCCGATGTCGAGGGGTGAGGGGAGGTAGGCGACAACAGCGTCGAGCAGCGGCTGCACTCCCTTGTTGCGCAAGGCGCTGCCACACAGTACCGGCACGATCCGGTTGGCCAGGGTCGCCCGCCTCAAGGCGGACTGCAGCAGACTGTTGTCGATCTCGCTACCCTCGAGCCAGAGGGCGAGCAGTTCATCATCATGTTCCGCCACCTGTTCGATCATGGCGCTTCGCGCCGCCTTCGCCTCGGCCTGCATGGCGTGCGCAATGGGGCTGTACTCCCGATGGGCACCCAATTGGTCCTGCCAGCGAATCGCCTGCATGCTGATCAGATCGATTGCCCCTTCAAATTCGGATTCGGCTCCGATAGGCAACTGCAAGGAGACCGGATTGGCGCCAAGGCGCTCGCGGATCTCCTTCAGTGATTGACGGTAGTCGGCCCCCAATCGATCCATCTTGTTGATGAAGCAGAGCCGAGGCACCCGGTAGTGGTCGGCCTGCCGCCATACCGTTTCACTTTGCGGCTCCACCCCCTGGGAGGCGTCGAACACCACCACCGCGCCGTCTAGCACCCGTAGCGCGCGCTGTACCTCGGCGGTGAAGTCGATGTGCCCGGGGGTGTCGATGAGGTTGATCTGATGTTCGTTCCAGAAGGCGGTGACTGCCGCATCGACGATGGTGATGCCCCTTTCCCGCTCCTGGTCCATCCAGTCGGTCACCGTGGTGCCGCTGTCGACCGAGCCGAGTTGGTGTGTGCGCCCGGCGTAGAAGAGGAAGCGTTCTGTGGTGGTGGTCTTGCCGGCGTCGATGTGGGCGATCAGACCGATGTTGCGAAGCTTGTCGATGGGAGTGGGTTTGCTGGGCATTGGATAGGTCTTCTTGTTATTGGGTTCGGCATGTTGATCTGATTGTAGACCTTGAATGGAAAGCGTTTGGGATAGAGGCAGTCCTAAAAGGACTTGGAAAAATCGGGCTTACGCTTCTCCAGGAAGGCGCTGAAGGCCTCCTTGGCTTCCGCGCCCTGTAACATGTCCATGAAGTATGCCACTTCCATCTTCATGATGGTTTGCAACTGATCTGCATTGGCTGTTCGCAGCAGTTTTTTCGTAGTGCGGATGGAGAGCGGGGGTAGCATGGCTAGTTGCATGGCCTTGTCCATAGCATGGGTAAGATAGTGATCCGCATCCACCACTTCGTTGACTATGCCCATGGCTTTAGCCGCTTGCGCATCGAAGGTTTCACACAGCATCAACAGTTCAGCGGCCTTGCGATAGCCCACCAGTTGCGGGATCAGCAGACTGGAGCCGGCTTCAGGACACAGGCCCAGGCTGGCGAAGGGCATCTGGAATTGGGCGTCTGGGGCGGCGTAGACCAGATCGCAGTGCATCAGCAGGGTGGTGCCGACGCCTACGGCCGGGCCGTTGACAGCGGCCACCAGCGGCTTGCTGAGGTTGGGCAGGGTGCGCAGGAAGCGTCCCAACGGTGATTGCTCATTGATGCCGTCGTTGTTGAGAAAGTCCAGCAGGTCGTTACCGGCGGTAAAACACTCCCGGCTGCCGGTGATGACGCCGACACGCAGGTTGGTGTCGCTTTCGAGCCGGTCCAGCGCATCGCAGATGCCGCTGTACATCTCACTGGTGAGAGCGTTTTTCTTCTCCGCGCGATTCAGGCGAATGATGATGATGTGGTCTTGGATCTCGGTGAGTATTTGCTTGGTCATGACTGGGTTGATCGATGCTTCTTGGCGTTGATGTCTTTCGATGTCGGCTTGTGCGACATGAACTTAGTTGGTGTTTTGGGGTGGCAGATTAAGGCGTTGCGCGCAGTCGGGCAAGCGTCTGAGTAACTCAAAACTCGCACCTTTGTTCACTCCCCATAGAGCGTCACCGTCACCCGCCTTCGATGCGGATGGGTGCGATGCTCCCACAGATATATCCCCTGCCAGGTGCCCAGCGCGGGGCGGCCGCCGGTGATGGGGAAGCTGAGGTCCATCTGGGTGAGGATGGAGCGTATATGGGCAGCCATGTCGTCCGGCCCCTCCAGGGTGTGGGCGAAATGGCGGTCGCCATCGGGCACCAGGCGCGACATGAACCCTTCCAAGTCACTGCGCACTGTGGGATCGGCGTTTTCACAGAGGATCAGGGAGGCGCTGGTGTGGTGGATGAAGAGCTGACATAAGCCGGTGGTGATGCCAGTCGCCTCGATCACCCGCGCCACTTCACGGGTGATGTCGTAGGTGTTGCGTCCCCGGGTTTCGATTTGCAGTTGCTGTTGGATCACCATTTTTGCACTTCTCCCGTCGCTTCTGGCATGCTTCGACCTGATCTTACAGTGAAAGCGTGCACCATTGAAAAAACAGGACAGTTTGCCAGTCAACCTGGCCGGGCTACCCGTTACCCAACTCAAGGGTGTCGGCGCAAGGAATGCGGAAAAGCTCGTTAAGCTCAATATCGAGACGGTACAGGATCTGCTGTTTCATCTGCCCCTGCGCTACCAGGACCGCACCCGCATTATGCCCATCGGCACGCTGCGTCGCGGCGACCAGGTGGTGATCGAGGGGGAGGTGGATCTGGCGGAGGTCAAGTTCGGCCGCCGTCGCTCTCTGCTGGTGCGCGTCTCCGACGGCACCGGTGGCATCATCCTGCGTTTCTTCTATTTCAGCAATGCCCAGCGCCAGGCGCTGGCCCGGGGGGTGCGTCTGCGCTGTTTCGGCGAGGTGCGCAACGGGCCCAACAGCCTGGAGATGGTTCATCCCGAGTATCAACGGGTAGATCCGCACGAACCCCTGGCGGTGGAGGAGGCCCTGACGCCCATCTATCCCACCACCGAAGGGGTCCACCAACTGACCCTGCGCGGCCTGATGCAGCAGGCGCTGGCGCTGCTTGAGCAGGCACCGGGAGGGCTGCGTGAACTCTTGCCCGAGCGCCTGCTCGGGCGCTTCCGCCTGCAGAGTCTGGCCCAGGCGGTGAGCTACCTGCACCGGCCGCCACCCGACGCCGATCAGCAACAGCTGCTGGACGGCACCCATCCGGCACAGCAGCGACTCACCTTCGAGGAACTGCTGGCCCACCAGATCAGCCTGCGCAAGCTGCGTATCCAGCACCAGCGCATCCGCGCGACCGCGCTGGCTGTGGAGAGTGCGCTGAAGCGGAAGTTACTCGCCAGCATCCCTTTTGAACTCACGGCGGCCCAGCAACGGGTGGTGGGTGAGATCGAGAAGGACCTGGCTCAGCCTCGACCGATGCAGCGACTGGTGCAGGGTGACGTGGGCGCCGGCAAGACCATCGTCAGCGCCCTTGCCGCCCTGCAGGCGATCGCCGCCGGCAGCCAGGTGGTCCTGATGGCTCCCACCGAACTGTTGGCGGAGCAGCACCTGCGCAGCTTCTGCCAATGGCTGGAGCCCTTGGGGGTGCGCATCGCCTGGCTCACCGGGCGTATGAAGGGAAAGGCCCGGGAGCAGACCTTGGCCGAGATAGCCGGCGGCAACGCTCAGCTGGCGGTCGGCACCCACGCCCTGTTTCAGGAGGATGTGGTGTTCGACGACCTGGGCCTGGTCATCATCGACGAGCAGCACCGCTTCGGTGTCCATCAGCGTCTGGCACTGCGTGAGAAGGGCAGCCGTCGGGGTCATGCGCCCCATCAGCTGATCATGACCGCAACCCCCATCCCGCGTACCCTGGCCATGACCGCCTATGCCGATCTCGATCTCTCGGTGATCGACCAGTTGCCGCCGGGGCGCAAGCCGGTGATTACCGCGGTGATTTCAGACCGGCGCCGCGACGAGGTGGTGGCGCGGGTGCGCGCCGCCTGCGCCGAGGGGCGTCAGGCCTATTGGGTCTGTACCCTGATCGAGGAGTCGGAGGCGCTGCAGTGCCAGGCGGCGGAGGATAGTGAGCGACTACTTGCCGAGGCCCTGCCGGAGTTACGGGTCGGACTGGTCCACGGACGCGTCAAAGCGGATGAGAAGGAGCGCATCATGGCCCGCTTCAAGGCAGGAGAACTCGACCTGCTGGTGGCCACTACAGTAATCGAAGTGGGCGTCGACGTGGCCAACGCCAGTCTGATGATTATCGAGAACGCCGAGCGCCTCGGTCTGGCCCAGCTCCACCAGCTACGGGGCAGGGTCGGGCGGGGAACCGCTGAAAGCCACTGTGTGCTGATGTATCACGCTCCTCTTTCCAACAACGCCAGGGAACGGTTGGCGATCCTGCGAGAGAGCAACGATGGCTTCCTCATCGCCCAGAAGGATCTGCAGATGCGCGGCCCCGGTGAAGTGCTCGGCACCCGTCAGACTGGCGAGATGCAGCTGCGCATTGCCGATCTGGTGCGCGATCGCGGGTTGCTCGACGAGGTGCGGGAGGTGGCTGTGCTCATGCTGCGAGATCATCCTTTCGAAGCGGACCGGTTGATCGAGCGTTGGTTGGGACGGCGGGCCGATTACGGGCGCGCTTGAGGTCTGACAAGGTCAGGCCTGTCAGGCGCTCCCATTCAAAGGGTATCGTGCG
>JASFJY010000312.1:0-4911 GCA_050119415.1 Chromatiales bacterium
GGAGCTGGTCAAACAGCTTGCCGCCAATTAGCGGTAATCGGTGTTCAAATGCGGTTATTTCCCACGACAAACAGCTTTCTGATGCATGCCCGGATCTATACTATGAACGAGTGCATCCGCAGTAGGCGTGTAACCGGATCCTGTGAAACTCCGCACCCAGATACTCATCCTGTTGTTTCTGTTCGGTTTTGCGCCGTTAACCGCGATGGTGCTCAGCAACCTGCCCTTTGTTCTGGATCGGCTGGAGTTTTTCTACCACAAGGCCCATCTGCAGAACCTGCGGGCCGACTTCCGCGACCTCGACGAGTATCTGGCCAGCCGTCACGAGATGCTGCGTCTGCTGGCCAAACTACCGGAGCCGGGCTTGATAATCGGCGAGGAGGGAGGCGAGAAGGAGAAAATCCAGGAGATTGACCAGGCACGGGTGCGCTATACCGAGTGGATAAACCGTATCCTGCACGAGCACCTGGATATCTTTCAGATCCTCTTTCTCGACAGGCAGGGTCAGCCCCGATTTTGGCTTGAACTCAATCTTCGCACCCGGCAGTGGGAGCCGACGTTGAAGCAACCCGACATGCCCCAATCGGCGTTTTTCCGCGGTATCGTCGAGCAGGAGTTTGGGCGGGTCGCCGTCAGCAAGATTGGCCTAGACCCCCGTGCCGCCGTGACCGACCCGCGCCGCTTTATGACCTTGCGCATGATCAGCCCCATCATCGGGCCGAACCTGAAGGAGCGGATAGGGCCGTTGGGGGCGGTGATGATCAATATCGATGTGGGCGGCATGGCGCGGGCCTATCGCAATACACTCTGGGTGACCAATGGCGGTGCCTACCTGGAGGAGCGATTGGCCGGTACCGATGCCCCCAAGGCATTCGAGGATTTCGCCGGCCTCGACAAGATCTTTGACGAAGGCAAACTCGCTCTCTGGGAGGGCAAGGGGCAGCAGGTCATCTGGGTGCCCATGTTTGCCACCGAGGGATCGGGGCCCCTATGGGTTGGGCGACGGGTCGATCCCTCACCGCTGGATCAGTTCCGCAACGCGCTGATCAGTCGGGTAATGACTATCGTGGTCATCTCGCTGGTGATTCTGCTACTGGTGGCGCGCTGGATCGCCCTGCGTGCCGAGCAATTTGGCAAGAAGCTGCGGGACGGTGTCGGCAAGGTGCTGAGCGAAAACATCCCTGTGCGTTTTCAATGGCGTGGACCGAAGGAGTTCAAGGCCCTGGGTGATCAACTGTCGGTGCTGGCGCAGACCCATGCCCATCAGGCCGAGGCGGAGCGCGAGTATGCACGGCGGCTAGAGGAGTCGAACCGCTACAAATCTGAATTTCTTACCAATGTCAGCCACGAGTTGCGCACGCCGCTCAACTCCATCCTGCTGCTGTCGAAGCTGATTAGCGAAGGTGGCGACGGCCTCAGCCAGGAGCAGCGGCAACAACTGCGGGTGATCTACGACGCCGGTCGTGATCTGCGCGCCCTGATCGACAATATTCTCGATCTGTCACGTATCGAGGCGGGTAAGGCGAGCTTCAGCCTGCAGCCGATCGAAGCGCATCAGCTGGCAAAGGATCTGATCGAGCTGGTGAAGCCACAGTTTGACGCCAAGGGGCTGAGCCTGGTGCTGGAAGAGGATCCGTCGTTACCGGCACAGTTCGTCTCGGACCAGGAGAAGGTGCGGCAGATTCTGAAGAATTTCCTCTCCAACGCCTTGAAGTTCACGCATCGGGGTGGTGTCACCTTGAGTCTGCGGCATCGGCCTGCAGATGCGGATAGGCCGATCTGTTTCTGCGTGCATGACACGGGGGTTGGCATCCCGGTCGACAAACACCAATTGGTTTTCGAGGCCTTTAAACAGGCCGACGGTTCCACCAGCCGCCGCTACGGTGGTACCGGACTGGGCCTCAGCATCAGTCGGGAACTGGCCCATCTGCTCGGTGGCGAGATCACCCTGGTCAGTGACCAAGGGGAGGGGGCCGAATTTACCCTGTGCCTACCGTTGACCTTCGATCACCAGAGGCTGCCGACACATCAGCAGGTGGAGCTGGCGGATCAGAAGGGCGAAGCCCCCCGGGAGTCTGTACTGTTGCGGCAGCGGGCGGATGAGGCGGAGGCAGAGGCCGCTTCAAAGGCCCCCTTCACCGGCCATCGCGTCCTGCTGGTGGATGACGATCTACGAAATCTGTTGGCGCTCACTCCGGTGCTGGAGGGTTGGGGGCTGCAGGTGGTGGCCGCCGGTGACGCCGAGGAGGCGTTGGAGACGCTGAAGGAGGACTGTGCCTTCTCGCTGGTCTTGATGGACCTCTTGATGCCCGAACGGGACGGCTATGATACGATCAAGGAAATTCGTGAAAAGATGCAGCTGACTGCACTCACTATCATTGCCATGGGTGCCGGTGATTCTGCTGATGAGCATGAACGCTGTCTCGTCTCCGGGGCGGATGACTGCCTGGCCGACCGCAACGACCTGGCGGCCTTGGAAAACATTCTCGAGAGGCACCTGGGTGAAGCCTGATCCATTGGTCAGGCACTCGCTGCGCTTTGTTTGACCTCGCAAGAGCGGCAAGGCCGGGCATCCGCCTGCTGTTGACGGATCCCAGGGGCAAGAAACTGACAGATGAAACGATACGCCGGCTTCAAACTGCTGATCGTGGACGACCACGAACACAATCTCTTTACCCTGCGTAGCCTGATTCAACGCTACATGGATGTGGAGATCTTCGAGGCGACCTCCGGCCAAAAGGCGCTCGACATTGCGGTCAAAGAGCCCGGTATCGACCTGATCATTCTCGATGTGCAGATGCCCGAGATGGACGGCTTCCAGACCGCCTCGATGCTGAAGATCCGCAAGAAGACCCAGGATATACCCATCATCTTCCTCACCGCCGCCTTCAAGACCGAAGAGTTCCAGCAGAAAGGCTACGAGGTCGGCGGCGCCGACTACCTGCTCAAGCCGATCGACGACAATCAGTTACTGAATAAGATCAGCACCTACTTCCGCCTTATCGAGAAAGAGCGCGAACTCAACAAGATACTGGAGCAGAAGGTTGCTGAGCGCACCGCCGAACTGGCCGCCGCCAAACAGCATTTGGAGAATATCATCACTCACATGGGCGAGGCCTTGCTGGTGCTCGACCCTGAAGGGTGCATCGAGTCGGTCAACCCGGAGGCCTGCAGCATGCTTGACTACAGCGAACAGGATCTACTGGCGCTGTCGATCGGCGATGTTTTCGAGGAAGAGGCGAAGGAGCAGGCCGGCGCCTTTTTCGGTACCTGGCTCGAGGCGCTGATCCGCACCGGCGCCTTAAGTCGCATCGAGGCCTGCTTCATCGCCAAGGATGGGCGACGCGTGCCGATACTTTTCTCCCGTACGGCGGTTAAAGACAAAGATGGAAATATCAGCCATATTATTTGTATAGCAAAGGATATGACAGGTTATATCCGCGAGATGGAGGCGGAGGACGCAGCTTCCGGAGGAGTCACATCATGAATCAGCCACAGGACCCCATCAAATCCGACGAGGAGGATACCTCCCTCACGGCCAATGCCCTCAAGGCGATGGCGCATCCGCTACGCTGGAAGATTCTCTGCTCCCTCGGAGACAAAGAGCTTTCCGTGGGCGAGATCGTGGAGCGCACCGGTACTTCGCAGAGCAACATCTCCCAACATCTGGAACAGCTGCGTAACAAAAACATTGTGGTCTCGCGCAAGGAGGCCAACCGCATCTACTACCGTATCCGCAATCCTCAGCTGCTGGATCTCATCGGTATCATGCGCAATGTGCTCTGCCCGGCCAACCTGAACGATCGCTACCCACCCAACTCCTGATCCCATGGAAGAGCGCATCGTCGAATTGGAGACTCGTCTTGCTTTCCAGGAGGAGGCCATCCACCACCTCAATCAGACGGTGGCCGAGCAGCAGCGCCAGATCGTTGCTTTAAACGCCCTGGTGGAGCAACTCAAACAGCGCATGCAGGGCCTCTCGCCCTCGCCGCTGGAGGCCGATCAACCCGAGCCGCCGCCACCGCACTACTGAAACGCCCAGACCGAACAGGGCCGATTCTGCGTAACATCCCAGAAAAACCAGCGACACATCGGTCTTAAGCTAATTACGTATTCGCCAAGTAATAGACTTAGGTCTATCAGCAACGAGTAGCATAAGGGGCTGAGTCTAACGTTTTTGCTGGGAACAATATCATTTGTCGCAGCTTGTTCTTCGAGTCGCGGTTCCCGGCTTGCCTCGATATGATCGTACAACCACTCACCAATCGAATCCCAGCAATGGATAGTGGGTTCAAGCTGAATGTCGAATGTTTCATCCGGGAACGCGATGATCACGCCGGGTTCGTCGTTCGGATGCGGATTTGCGATTGAGTCTGTCCTTAAGTCCGCAATCGGCGTATCCCTGTGTCACTCATCAATAGCTCGTTATTGATAATTGAGCAAATAGAGCGGATATATTCCTGGTTTGTCTTCAGTCATATAAAACAATTGCGAGCTTTATGCTTCATTGCCCTCTTTGAGTTATCAATGAATCAATCCCCCTCGTAGAGGTCGACCTGCAGCTTGGGCGGCATCTGCAGGTGAAAACCCTGGCTGCGCAGGTTCTCCATCACTTGGTTGACATCCTCCCGCGCCAGGGTGCGTTGCGGGGTGAGGGTGAGTTCCATCACCTTCGCCGGTGTGCCGAAGCGACTCAGCAGCGCTTGCGGCACACCGGAAAAGTCATCCTCTTTCCGCAGGTAGAGATACATCTCGTCTTTGCGCGGACTGCGATAGATCCAGCAGGGCAGGCCAGTCTTCTCACTCATGTCTTGGGCGAGACCTGTTCGAGGCGCCAGATATCCCGGTTGTACTCCTGCATGGTGCGGTCGGTGGAGAAACGGCCGCTACGGGCGCTGTTGATGATGCTCA
>JASFJY010000313.1:0-4908 GCA_050119415.1 Chromatiales bacterium
CCCTGCCAGCGTGCAGGAGATGGTGGCCCACGGACATCAGGTACTGGTGCAAACCCAGGCCGGGGCGGGCATCGGTTGTAGCGACGCCGACTACGAGGCGGCTGGCGCCAGGGTAGTGGCGGAAGCGGCCGAGGTGTTCGCCCAGGCGGAGATGATCGTCAAGGTCAAGGAACCCCAGGCCATAGAACGGCGCATGCTGCGCGAGGGGCAGATCCTGTTCACCTACCTGCATCTGGCTCCCGATCCCGAGCAGGCCAAGGATCTCATTGCCAGCGGCGCGGTCTGCATCGCCTATGAAACAGTGCTCGACGGCCGCGGCGGTCTGCCCCTGCTGGCCCCCATGTCCCAGGTAGCGGGCCGCATGTCCATCCAGGCCGGGGCCTATGCCCTGGAGCGCGCACACGGCGGCGAAGGCATCTTGCTGGGCGGCGTTCCCGGTGTGGCGCCGGCCAAGGTGGTGGTAATCGGCGGAGGCGTAGTGGGCGAGAACGCTATACACATGGCCTTGGGCATGGGAGCTGACGTGACGGTGCTGGATCGCAGTATTGAGGTGCTCAATCACCTGTCAGGGCGCTTTGGCGCGGCGCTGAAAACCGTCTATTCCACCCGCGCCGCGCTGGAACAGTCTGTGCTCGGCGCCGATCTGGTGGTTGGCGGCGTGCTGGTCAAGGGCGCTGCCGCGCCCAAGCTGGTAACCCGCGAGATGCTCAAGGAGATGAAGACCGGTTCCGTGCTGGTGGACGTTTCCATAGACCAGGGCGGCTGCTTCGAAACCTCCAGGCCCACCACCCATGCCGAGCCCATCTATGTGGTGGATGATGTGGTCCACTACTGCGTCGCCAACATGCCGGGGGCGGTGCCGCGTACCTCCACCTACGCGCTCAACAACGTCACCCTGCCATATGCGCTGGCGTTGGCGGACAAGGGTTACAAGGCGGCGTTGCTAAACAATCCCTCGTTCCTGGAAGGTCTTAATATCTATCGCGGCAAGGTGACCTACGAGGCGGTAGCCCACGATCTGAACTACGACTACGTCACGCCAACGGAGGCGTTGAACGCTTAAGCGGAAAAGCCTGCCAGGGGGCGAGGAGGGCGGGGAGTTGTCCCGGCATTCAGTGCCGGACGCCCCCTGTCCCCGTCACCGCAACTGCGGGCGCCGATCAGCTCCGTTGACCGATCGGCACATAATCACGTCGTGTAGCCCCTCTGTAGATCTGGCGCGGACGGCCGATCTTCTGCTGCGGGTCGCTCATCATCTCCATCCAGTGAGCGACCCAGCCGATAGTGCGACCGATGGCGAACATGACCGTGAACATACTGTTGGGGATGCCCAGAGCGCGGTAGATGATGCCGGAGTAGAAGTCGACGTTGGGATAGAGCTTACGCTCGACGAAATAGTCGTCGTTCAAGGCGATCTCTTCAAGCCTAAGGGCCAGCTCAAAGAGCGGGCTGTTGCTGTCGGCCAGTTTTTCCAGCACATCCTTGGCGGTTTTCCGCAGGATATCGGCACGCGGATCGAAGTTTTTGTAGACCCGGTGGCCGAAACCCATCAGGCGGAACGGGTCGTTCTTGTCCTTGGCCTTGGCGATGTATTTGTCAATCTGCGAGACATCGCCGACCTCCGTGAGCATGTTGAGCACCGCTTCGTTGGCACCGCCGTGGGCCGGTCCCCAGAGCGAAGCGATGCCGGCGGCGATACAGGCGTAGGGATTGGCCAGGGAGCTGCCGGCCAGACGCACCGTCGAGGTGCTGGCGTTCTGCTCATGGTCGGCATGCAGGATAAAGAGCAGATCGATGGCCTTCTCCGCGATGGGATCGACCTCGTAGGGCTCGCAGGGGTTCGAGAACATCATATGCAGAAAATTGGCGCAGTAGGAGAGATCGTTTCGAGGATAGACAATCGGCTCGCCGATGTTGTGTTTGTAGCTGGCCGCTGCAATGGTCGGCATCTTGGCAAACAGGCGATGGGCGGAGATCTCACGGTGTTTGGGCTCGGCGATGTCGATGGAGTCGTGATAGAAGGCCGACAACGAGCCGACCACACCCACCATGATCGCCATCGGATGAGCATCGTGATGAAAACCGTCGTAGAAGTTCTTAAGGGTCTCGTTGAGCATGGTGTGGTAGGTGATGACGTGCTCGAACTCCCGCAATTGTTCGGCGTCCGGCAGTTCTCCGTAGAGCAGCAGATAGGAGACCTCCAGGAAACTGGAGTGGGCCGCCAACTGTTCGATGGGATAACCCCTATACTCCAGGATACCGGCCTCGCCATCGATATAACTGATACTACTCTCGCAGCTGGCAGTCGACATGAAGCCCGGGTCGTAGGTGAAGATACCGCCATTTCGGTAGAGCTGACTCACATCAACGGCTACAGGTCCCTGAGTTCCCTCGATAACCGGCAACTCAATGGGTGAACCACCTTCTGGGGGACTTAATACGTAGTGATGGTCGGCCATTTTCAATCTCCCAAATAGTATTTTATGCATCCATAATGTTTTTTTATGATCCTGGAGGTGATTATAGTTCCTTTAAAAGGAGCGAGTCGACCCACAGCGTGTCTAAGTTTTGATGCAGGGCTTTTTACAGTAGGCTGTGAGAAAAATAGCGAAGTGACCAGGAATAGCAATGATCTCATTTCCCGTCGTGGGTGTGACCCGACCAAACTTTCTCGTTCTGACCCCCCTCTGTATCCTGCTGGGGCTGGCCAGTGTACTGTTGTCCGGCGCGGAAGTGGCGTGGGGAATTCTGGGTATCATCCTGCTGGGGGCGTTGATGGCCCATATCAGCGTCAATGCCCTGAACGAGTATGCCGATTTCCATTCGGGGCTAGACTTCAAAACCGAGAAGACCCCTTTCAGCGGGGGTAGCGGCACCCTGGTGGCGCAGCCGCGCCTGGCGGCCCAGGCGCTGGCGCTCGGGGTCGGTTCATTGGGTATCACCATCGCCTGCGGTCTGTTTCTGATGCAACGGGTGGGCTGGGCGCTGATACCGATCGGTTTGCTGGGCGTCCTGATCATCATCTTCTATACCGGCTGGATCAACCGCAACCGCTTTTTGGTGTTGATCGCGCCTGGCCTCAGCTTCGGTCCGCTGATGGTGGTCGGCACCGATTTCGCCCTAACCGGGGCCTACAGCGGGGTGGCGTTGCTGCTCTCCCTGATACCCTTTTTTCTAGTCAACAACCTTCTGCTGCTCAACCAATTACCCGATGTGGAGGCTGACCGCAGCGTCGGCAGGGACAATTTCGCCATTGCCTGGGAGACCGGCAGTAGCGCCTGGCTCTTTCTCGTCTTTGCCCTGATGGCCTACCTGACGATTCTAGTGGGCGTGGTTACCGCCATGATGCCCCTATGGACCCTGTTGGGGCTGCTGACAACGCCGTTGACCTATCTGGTGTTCAAGGGAGTCTGGGCCTATGACGGCGATCTGCCGCAACTGATTCCCAGCCTGGGTATGAATGTGGTGATCACCCTCTTGACACCCTTGCTGGTCTTTATCGGTGTAGCGATTCAGGTCTATCTCTGACCCAAAGTTGTTACAATGCCAAGGTCTTGCCAAGGGTAGGTTAGGAAAGTTGAAAACCACTACGACACTATGGGCACTGATCGGGGTGCTGCTGGTCGCGGTTTGCGCCGTGGCCGTCTACCGCGCCTGGCCGCTCTTGTTCCCCAAAGTCGCCATCTCCATCCCGCATGATCCGTCCTGCGATCTGCGCGCCGGCCCCTGCACCTCTATGCTCAACAGCGGCAGCCGCGTCAGTTTTGCCATAGAGCCGCATGAGATCCCCTTGGTGAAGCCGTTGCGGCTGCGGGTAGAAATTCAGGATTTGGAGGCTCAGCAGGTAGAGGTCGATTTCAGCGGCGTCGATATGAACATGGGCTTCAACCGTTTCAAACTCTCCCGCACGGGGGAGGGGGAGTTTACCGGCGAGGGTATCCTGCCGATCTGTGTCAGGGATGCCATGGAGTGGGAGGCCAAGGTGCTGGTCACAACCCCTAGGGGGCTGACGGCTGCGGCCTATCGTTTCATCACCGTCAGGCCGGGGCTGCCGATACCGGGGCATACCGACTAGACACCCCTGGCTTGATGCGGCATCCGTCCAATGAATCTTTGCATAGGGGTGTATTTCCCGTAAAGATGACCTGGTGACAGAGAGGCCGTTTGACTTGGGCAATTAAAGGGTATTTTTTCATCACGTACTCCAACATGCCTGATCAAACTGTGACTCGATTCCATGTTTGCCGCAACTTTCCTTCCTATTATAAAATTATTGGTTTTGGCCAACAGCAAACAACAATAACTCTAAAAGGAGTTTTTATGATGTTCAGGAAGAACAGGAAGCTTTTGACTTCACTGCATACCTTGGTATTTCTACCCTTTTTCATTACCGTTCTGCTTCTAATTACGAGCGCCCAGGCAGTCGCTAATACTCAGGTGACGATGGAAAATGTCAATGATTGGGGCGCGGGCTTCCAGGGGACGGTCACCATTAGCAACATGGGTTCAAGCGAGATCAACGGCTGGACTCTAAGCTTCGATGCGGACTTCGAGATTCAACACATCTGGAATGCCAGAATCGGCTCCTACAACGGCACCCAATATGTCGTAGAGAGTGTCGGATATAACGATGTAATCGCTCCTGGCGGTGCGACGAATTTCGGTTTTATCGCTACTCCAGGTGGCTCGTCAATGCCAGTTGTGTTTACTGTGAACGCTGAAGAAGGAAATGCTGATCCTGAACCAACACCAACTCTGACTCCAACTACGATACCGACTACAATACCAACTTCGATACCAACTTCGATACCAACTTCGATACCAACTTCGATACCAACCACGATACCAACTACGATACCGACTCCGGGACCAATAGAAGATCTTTGGAATATCGACACAGGCTTCAAC
>JASFJY010000314.1:0-4895 GCA_050119415.1 Chromatiales bacterium
TGACTTGCCAATTGCCCCCCCCGTTCAGCTAGATTCGCTATGTGAATAACGGGGCTTTTGCCTGTTACGATGACTGTCTGACTCAAGCAACAGACTCAACTACGAGGAAAATACGCTCGCAAACACTAGAGACTGATCTGTCTGTGCAGCGAACCTTGCGGTATTGAGTCTTTAGCGCCTGTGAGGCTGCGGAAGCCTCACAGGCGCGGTATCGACTCAGTTTAGTGGGCAGGAACCGGAAGGACAGACCAGGCCTATGATGTAGCGTGCATCACGCAGATCGATAATACCGTCTCCTGTTAAATCACGGCGGTCACCCGGAGTCAGTGCCTGTTCCCCGCGAAAGCCGAGGATGACAGCGCGATCGTCCGCATCCACATCACCGTCCGCATCCAGGTCACCGGTGATTCGCGGGTAGAACTGCCATTGTGACAGAGCATCTGAACTTCCCACAACGGATTCCTGCGCACTCGCCCCATGACCAAGGACGAGAACGGACTCCAGGGTGTACGGTCCATCACTGCTCTGGAACTTATCAAAGGGCACACTCACCTCAACCGTATTGAGTCCAGCGTTGAGTCTCTGGAAGAAGCCAAATAGCTCGACATCGCGACCGTTTGCATCCGTTACCTTAAACGAGATCTGGTATCCGTCGGATGCAGCGACTGTTACCGGAAAGGCGAAGGAGAGCGCGTCAATATACCCATCTCGCAGAGACTGCCCAACGGTCAGATTTCGTGTAATGGCAATTGGCGGAATACAGAGATCGCTAAGCGCAAGCGACTCGAAGGTAAAGGCATCTAGCTCCCGCACTTCAAGATTCACTCCCGTCGATTGAAAACTCAGGATATCAAGAGCATTCACAACGTAGGGACCGTCAACTCCTATACCCTCTCGGATAACATCGCTGGAGAAATTCAGATCAAACGTCAACTGCCCCGGGGTTGTGAGCTCACGGCTAAGGCTAGTCTCTACGGTCTGGCTGTTGGTACCGGAAAGGATGGCACTGGCGACGAAGGTTCCAGCCAGAGCGCTGTCAGCTTCGACATGTAGTGCTGCGCCGGCGACGCAGCCAGTAACATCTGTGGTTAGCGAACCGTCAACACTTGTAATGTTTAGCAGTGGATCGCTGACGGTGACGACTGATTGGGTATACCGCTGAGCAACCGCGCCACTCGCTGTGGGTATAGACACCTCTCCCTCAATGAGGTAGGTGCCGGTGTTGGCAAAGGTGTAGCCAAAACTGTAGATACCATCGTTTGCCAAGCCATCGAAGTTGGCGGGGCTCCCATCATCCACGCCGACGTGGTTACTCTGCGATCCACTCGGTGTGGTGAGGGTGATGGTTGGCGTCAGACCGGTGATTGGCACTCCAGCTTCCACGACAATCATACCAACCGATGCGGACTGACCGGCACGGTACTCAGTTCGCTCAAGCACAATACCCACTTGATAGCTCGTCTGTAAGTACAGCGAGGCCAGAATCACTGTACTCTCTGCGGCCGGGGGAAACTCCAGGCGTAGATTCCAGTTGCCGTCGGCGGGTGATGCTAATATGGGTGTCAGAAACACACCCCCTGGAAGCGGCTGAGGTAACAGTGAGCCATCGAGAAACGAGACCGCGGGGTCCGACGAGGTCAACACTACAGCGCCGAACGGGTCGGACAACGTCAGATCCGCATTGTCCACCGGTACGATAACCTGAAGCCTCATACTGTCACTCGAACTGACCGGCAGTATAACCTCGGCAGACGTCTGCCCTTGGGTGACAGGCACATTGAGTACCGTCGGCATATTTAAGCTAATGGGCATTTGGTCTGCCGCCACGTCAATCGCTATTAGTGCGAATAGCGGAAAAATACCCAGAATAAAGTTGACTTTCCATATATGGAGCCGTTGACAAATTTTCATCACGTTCGTCTCCTAATGCTGTAATTAGCGTAATTTGATCGTACGGTCCAGAATATCCTGGATATTGGCGCCGTTCTTGACATTACTGTGGTTGGTACCGCTATCGTCTCCGAGCGGAGTACCCCACCCGGGATTGGCACTGCGTATACCTACAACGATGTCATTAGGTTGAGGCGTGGATGCAGTGACCGTGCTGTAGGTCAGGGTCGTGATCACAGTCGGTGTAGCCCCTACAGACACAACCGTTGTAGCCGTGCCCAGATTGACTGCTGACGTAAAGTCGCATATCGCCTGGTAGGCCAGCCGCATCGTGTTTTCCGCATACCATTTGGTCCCGAAAGGCGCCGAGTTCACCATGGGATCGATCTCGGCATCGGTGGGCTGACGTGAACAGTTCGGGCCCGCATCCGCACCGATGGTAAAGGTGTTCTGCACGTTACCCCTGATTCTGGCATTGATTGCCGCCGTTGCAGCTTGAGTGGTCAGGTCGTTCAGCCCGGGAGGCTGGGGACCGGCCCCGAATCCGCTCGCGATTCCGGCAACCGTCCTTGAGACATACTGCTGAGCGTAACCGTTCGGATCCTGGCCCTGGTTGACGTAGATCGTGGCCAGGTTTCGCTGTATCAGCTGAAGATCGGCTGCCACGCTCCCCCTGTGAGGAGTAGACAGAGTTGAGAGCGAGAGCAGCTCAAATTCGGGAGGACTCAGTTTGGCCAACGCCTGAGAATCGAGCCCGCCCTTGCTGTGCGCGATAATATGCACCTGATCCGATTTTACGGTATCAAGGAAACCGAGTATCTGATTTTTCAAATCGATCGCATTGGATCCGACGCTGCCATACATACCCGTGGTGAATCGAGTGTAGAGCACTCCGTTGTCGTCCATGGTGCTCAACACACCCGGTGAGGAAGTGGCATCCCAGGAACTCGCGTCCGCGGCGATACCGTGGGCCAACACGAAAGGAATCGACGAATCGAACTCGATCGAGACCCAGTCCACAGCCATGCACCAGTACTCTCCGCTCCCGGCATTTGCCGTATCGATATCGACCCTGATCTCATTGGTTGTATTGAACTTAACCTTGCTGATATCAACCGTAAAGGAGTCATTCACCCAGGTGTTGTTGAATCCGGACAGGGTCTTGACATAATCTCCATTGAAAGACACACGGTCTATTTCGGGCATGAAGCCTGAAGTATTGGCCTTGTCATCGATATCGTATATGGGAAGAGATATCTTTGCTGTACTGCCGATAACTTTGTTCGTTACAAGCTTGTTGACATCCTTTAGCGTGCCATCCGGATTGAGTTCATTCGGGTTCATGGTCGCCGGCACTTCGAGGTTGATTAAGAGCGGCCCGCCACCACGGTACGTGCAGCCGGTGTCCAGTCCGGCGCCGCTGTTTATAACGTAGATACCGAGTTCTTCATTTGGGGGTGGGAAGGGTGACGTTGTCTGGGCCCAGACTACCTGCGAAAAGATGCCAGCGCCCAGAGCAAGCGTGGCAAGATAAGTTGACTTATTCATGTAAAACCTCCGGTTTCTGCAAACTGTTTGCACGCTTTATTCAGCAATTTCCGGGTTCGTTAACAAATTGGTATCTCCTGCCGGCTCTATTCTCCCTGAGACCGACTTGCCAACCACTTCCTGCGCAAGGGCTGGCTCTGTAGTGGTTGCGGTTACTATCTGTCCATCAGAGAGCATGATCTCCATACGCGCCCCGGTAACTGACACAATCACTCCCTCCACCGGCATTCCCACCCCACTGTCTGCATCAGAACCCTCACTTGTAATTGGAGTGAACAACATGCATGCAACGGATGAGGTTAACAACCCAGCTAAAACGGCTCTTCTCATAGCATCCTCCTTAATGTGAATATACGTGCTTCCGCCAATTGCTCCCTGACAGGAACTACTGGAAGCCACCTCTTAACAAAATCTCAGAAACAAAGATCATCATTCAAAATATCTATCCAGCCCTTTCTCATTCAACCCGCCCTATTCAAAACAGGCATCCTCAGCATAAGGCTTTCGACGCATGAATACTCGGAGTAGCTGACAGGTGGTTGGATAAACGGCAGGCTAGCCATCAGGCCCAGTGATTTCCGGCACAACGCTGAATCGGAAGCGCTTGCACCTAGGCAAAAAAACCTCGACTTTAGAAATGGTCGAATTATGGACCATGAACCTTCCATGGTTTGACATCCCTTTGTACTTGTTCAGAAGACCGAAACGTCTTAATTCCCTTTGCCGCAATTGAGCGCAATCCATTTCGCTTCCTCTCACTCTCTGGGAACACAGCCTCTTTCCGCTAGGCTGATAGAGAATGGGGATTGCGAACCTATCGGTTGAATTCCGCCTCCCACATATGTTCGAGTCTTTAGCCGGAAGTCATGCTTTTGTCTTCATCTTCAGGCTTCGTTCGGCAATCAGGAGCATCATCATTCCTAAAACAAACAGTAGCACCGAGCCTGGCTCGGATACGTTGGCAGAGTTCGAAACAGCGACAGCCACCCCTGAGGATTGATAGCTCACACTCAAGTCGCCGAAGTCGCTATCAAGTACCAGCAGTTGCGGGTCGGCCAGATCAATCTCGAAGAGGCAGGATGAAGTCTCTGCAATTGCAGAGAAGCTGAGACTCAAAAACCGAAAACCATTGACCTGATCAGCATCCAGATCAGCGCCTGGATTACCAGATGTACCGTAGGCGTCCAGCGAACCGGAACCTATAGCAACCACATCACCGGAAAAGCCTAGTGAGCCGACTATAGGCAGATCAAGCTGATTACCCAGGAGAGGGTCGGCGAAACTGAATCCGGTAAATGAAAAGGCGCTATCATCGTACAGGATGTCGAAGTCAAAGGCGCTGAGGGAATCGCCAGCGGCCAGCGACAATCCAGAGATATCAAAATTGATATCGACGGTATCTCCCACAGCTACATTCGTACTGCTTGCGCTAACACCGATCAACGCTGCGCTGGCAG
>JASFJY010000315.1:0-4891 GCA_050119415.1 Chromatiales bacterium
TCCGCCGCGGGAGGCTGCTTCGTCTCCGCCGCGGGAGGCTGCTTCGTCTCCGCCGCGGGGGCCTGCTTCGTCTCCGCCGCGGGAGGCTGCTTCGTCTCCGCCTCAGGGGCCTTGGCTTCGCGGTCGCCCGCCTTTTCAGCGCGGGGCGCACGTGGTTTACGGGCCGGGCGCGGTTTCTCTTCTGCGGGCGGGGTGCCTCTCCCCTCGCTGGTGGCGCTAGTCTCGGCGGCCTGGCTGTTACCGGCGCTCTCAGCGCTTTGTGCAGCTTTCTCTGCGCCGCCGCTTGAGCGGCGTCGGCGTCCGCCACGGCGTCCGCGGCGTGAACTCTTTGGCTTGGGGGCTTCCGCTTTCTCTTCTTCGGGGGCGGCTTTCTCGACTTTGGCCGCACCCTCGGTTGCCTTTTGCGCAGTGCCCTTTCTGCCATCGGAGCGGGATTTGGCGGGGGCCGCCTCTTTCGGCTTACTCTCCTGGCGGCCGCGGCCACGGCCGCGAGCGGCGCCGGCCTTGCCGCGTTCGCCACCGCTTGTTTTTGCTCTGGCTTGGCGTGGCTCTTCTTGCGGCTTCTTTTCGCTGATCTCACTCTCCTCGACAGGGGCGGGCTTGGGCGCGAAGATGCTGGTGAAAAACCGCTTCAGGAAGCCTGATGTCTCTTCTGTCGTGTAGGTTGCCGCCTCTTCGGCAACGGCGCGCTGCGGCGCCGGCGTGGATGGTGCAATGCCTTTGACAGCGGGCTGTTCGGCTTTGACTGGGGTCGGTTGGCCCGGGACAGTTGCCTCTTCGGCCTCCTCGGCAACCAACTTGTAGCTGGAGAGATCCTCACTCTCGCCAGGCATCTCGCTGACGCGTATGCGGTCGATGCTGTAGTTAGGGGTCTGGAGGTTTGTGTTCGGTACTAGGACCACTTCCACCGATTGACGTTGTTCTATGCCATGAATGGGCTGGCGCTTCTCGTTCAGCAAGAAGGTCGCCATGTCCACCGGCAGCTGCGCCACGATGCGACCCGTGTTTTCCTTCATTGCCTCCTCTTCGATGATGCGCAATACAGAGAGGGAGAGGGACTCGACGCCGCGGATGGTGCCATGGCCGGAACAACGGGGACAGATCTGTTCGCTCGCCTCGCCGAGCGACGGGCGCAGACGCTGGCGCGACATCTCCAGTAGGCCGAAACGGGAGATGCGACCGATCTGCACACGTGCGCGGTCCTGCTTCAGTGCCTCTTTGAGGCGGTTTTCCACTTCGCGCTGATGACGTGACGGGGTCATGTCGATGAAATCGATGACGAGGAGGCCGCCGAGGTCACGCAGACGTAGTTGGCGGGCGATCTCATCCGCCGCTTCCAGGTTGGTGTTGAGGGCGGTCTCCTCGATGTCCGCACCCTTGGTGGCACGTGCCGAATTGATGTCGATGGAGGTCAGGGCCTCGGTGTGATCAATGACGATGGCGCCACCGGAGGGTAGGCGCACCTCGCGCTGGAAGGCCGATTCGATCTGACTCTCGATCTGATAGCGGCTGAACAGGGGTACTTCGTCGTCATAACGCCGCAGTTTCTTGGCGTATTGCGGCATCACCTGATTAATGAAGCTCTTGGCCTGGGAAAAGATGTCGGCGTCATCGATGACGATTTCGCCGATGTCGGCCCGCAAGTAGTCGCGAATCGAGCGAATGATGACGTTGCTCTCCTGGTAGATCAGGAAGGGAGCTGTTTTTTCCGCCGAGTGTTCGATGGCCAGCCAGAGCTGGAGCAGGTAGTCCAGATCCCACTGCAGCTCCTCGGTGTTCTTGCCGATACCGGCGGTGCGCACGATCAGGCCCATATCCTCGGGTATCTGCAGCGCGCTCATGGCTTCGCGCAGTTCGGTGCGATCCTGTCCCTCGATGCGGCGCGAGACGCCGCCGGCACGGGGGTTGTTGGGCATCAGCACCAGGTAGCGTCCGGCCAGGGAGATGAAGGTGGTGAGGGCGGCGCCCTTGTTGCCACGCTCTTCCTTCTCCACCTGGACGATAAGCTCCTGCCCCTCTTTGATGGCATCCTGGATGTTGACCCGTCCGCCACCGCTCTTGGCTGCTTCGTTATAGTAGTTGCGGGCGATCTCCTTCAGAGGCAGGAAGCCGTGACGCTCGGCGCCGTAGTCGACAAAGGCCGCCTCCAGGCTGGGCTCAACCCGTGTGATGCGCCCCTTGTAGATATTGGCTTTTTTCTGTTCTCGGCCGGGAACTTCGATATCCAGATTGAATAGTTTTTGGCCATCAACAATGGCCACGCGCAACTCTTCAGGCTGAGTTGCGTTGATCAGCATTCGTTTCATTAAATTGTCCATCCAACTGATCGAGCACTATTTTTATGTGCGGTGTCTTCGGTTCCGGGTGATTGCAGGGGTCGATCCACCACTGGTCACCACCGGAGCAGGCTCATATTCAGGCCGGTTGTGCGGGCCTGACGTCGTACTTGAAAACTGGCTCGATCAGTTGAAAAACGTTAAAGTTCGCCGCTCGGGAATTTGCTGAGTTCCGAACTTGAAGGCACACAAAGCAGAGCATGCAGGCAATTCCGACGTTGCCGGTAAACTGCACGCCGCGAGGACCTATGGATGTTACGGTCGACGCTGAGATTTGCTTTGGAGCGGCAGCAAGGTATCAGTCTTAGCCAAGCCCGAGGGCACCAATGCAGTCGGTCAGGCGATAGTTTGCGCCGTGATTGGGCTGCAGCCATCGCATGCCGCGCGGATACGGGCTGAGAACGAAATCCGGCCCGTATCAGGAAATCCATCTGTAAATATAACAATCTTCACCCGTGACATCAATGTTACGGCTTAAATAAGTTGGCGCTAAATGTCAGAATCAAAAAAGAATTCTCCGTCCGTCGTTTTTTATGAGGCTACCCCGGATGACGCCGGCCAACGGATCGATAATTTTCTTTTGCGCTATATCAAGGGGGTTCCCAAGAGTCTCGTCTACCGTATCCTGCGCAAGGGGGAGGTGCGGGTGAACAAGGGTCGGGTTAAAGCGGTCTATCGATTACAGGCCGGCGATCGGGTGCGTATCCCTCCCATCCGTCAGGCCAGCGCGGTTCCTGCGCAACCCTCTGAGAGGTTGAAAGCCCGTCTGGATGACACCATTCTGTTTGAAGACGAGCGTATCATTGTCATCAACAAGCCCTCAGGGGTGGCGGTGCATGGCGGTAGTGGTGTCAACGCGGGGGTCATCGAGACATTGAGGGCCGTACGCCCGGACGCCTCCCGGTTGGAACTGGTGCACAGGCTCGACCGAGACACCTCAGGCTGCCTGCTGATCAGCAAGAAGCCTTCGGTATTGAGGGTCCTGCATGAACTCATACGGGATAACCAGGTCGATAAACGGTATCTCGCGCTGTTGGCCGGCAGCTGGCGCAAAGGTGCCAAGACGGTTGATGTGCCGCTGCTGAAAAATACCCTGCGAAGCGGCGAGCGGGTGGTGAGGGCGGATCCCGAGGGTAAGCCGGCACAGACCCGTTTCAAGCGTCTCGAACGTTATACTGAGGCCACACTGGTGGAGATCGAGCTGATCACCGGGCGCACCCATCAGATCCGTGTACACAGCGCTTGGCTCGGATCACCAGTGCTGGGTGACGATAAATATGGCGATGAGGTGGCCAACAAACACATGCGTGAATTGGGACTCAAACGGCTGTTTTTGCATGCCCACCGGATCAGTTTCCGTTGGCCGGGAGAGGGTAGGGATACAGTGATTGAGGCACCCTTACCCGAAGCGCTGCAAGCTGTCCTTGACAATATGAAGAAATATAATGAACTTTGAGCTATTAATATTTGATTGGGATGGAACTTTGATGGATTCTGAAGCCCGGATTGTGGCCTGTGTCGAAGCGGCGGTCGAGGATCTGGGGCTAACATCACCGGGCCATGATGCTATACGCAACATTATCGGTCTGGGCCTGCGAGAGGCGGTGCACTCCCTCTTCCCCGATGCCAACGAACGTCTGCATCTGGATATCGCCGAGCATTATCGTGCCCATTTCTTCTCCTCCAAAAAGGTTCCCTCGGAACTCTTCGAAGGTGCCCGGGAGGTAATCGAGCGCCTGTATCAATCCGGTTATATGCTGGCGGTCGCCACCGGCAAGGGACGCAGCGGTCTCAACCAGGCACTCGACAGCACTGGGCTGGGCGCGTTTTTCCATGCCACCCGCACCGCCGACGAGACTTTCTCCAAACCCCACCCTGAGATGCTCCATCAGATTCTCGATGAGCTGGGTATAATGCCCGATCAGGCGCTGATGATCGGTGATACTGAGTACGACCTGCAGATGGCGGCCAATGCGTGCATATCCTCGCTCGGGGTAGATTATGGTGTGCACGAGCGGCAGCGCTTGTTGAAGCACCGCCCGCTGGCCTGTTTGGAGAAGATTACAGAGATCCCCGTCTGGCTTGAAGAAACTCGCCTTATCGATTGAAATTAACTATCTGCTGTCAATATTATTAATGGTATTACTATGACCGATGTAGATCCGAACACTCATCGTAACCAGTCCGAACCTACCCGCTGGGAGCAGCAGATGCTGCAGCAGATGCTCAACGCCACTCTGATCGAGAATCGTAGAAGTCGACGTTGGGGCATCTTTTTCAAATTTCTTGGCTTTGCCTATCTGTTTTTGATATTGGGCATGCTGACCTGGTCAGATGATCTCGATGTGAGTAAGGCGTCTGCCAAGGAGCACACCGCATTGGTGAAGGTCGAGGGATTGATTGCCTTTGAGACCAAGGCAAGCGCGGACAAGATCGTCACCGGCCTGCGCGATGCTTTCGAAGACAAGAAGACCAAAGGGGTGATTCTGCGAATGAACACCCCCGGCGGCAGCTCGGTGCAGTCCCGTTACATCAATCGGGAACTGGCCAGATTA
>JASFJY010000316.1:0-4882 GCA_050119415.1 Chromatiales bacterium
TGAGAGCCTTCTTGGGCAACTGCCCGGCCAGATAGAGGTAGATCTTCTTAATCGACACCTGCCCGTTCAACTGCCGATAGAGCCGGGGAGTGCGATAGGCGGCAATCGCCCGACGAGTGATACCGGCACGCTCGAGCCGTCTGTGTACCACAGCCTGCAGCTTCTCCTGTAACTTGTCGCATTCCGGGTTCGCCCAGGGGCTGGGGCTCATGCTGAGAGTCGCACCGCGTGAAAACCATCTCGGCTCACTGTTGGGCTTGCGCATCAGTGTATCGATATTCGCCGGCCTATCCAGCCAGGAGACGTTGAACGTTTTGAATTCCTCTTCACTGAGACTGCGCTCAAGCAGTCTCTGCCCTTCGAGAAAGTCAGAAAATCCGCTGTGGAATTCGCGGTTGCGGATCTGGAAAGTCTGGCTGCCTGACTGTCCACTTACCTTGGAGTCCTGGCGGTCGGCCGCCTTGGTCCAGATCGGCAGATAGATCTGAAAGACTTCGGTGATGATGCGATTGGTCAAGTCGAAGAAGTTCTCATCCGAGCGATCCACGCAGAGGATGGGATAGTGATTCATGAAGTACTCTTCGCTTGACAAGTCGGGCAGATGCAGCAAAGGATTGAATAACACCTGTTTGGGTACGGACCATGAACATCCGACTACCGATTTGCGGAGTTTGCGCAGTTCCTTGGACTCCAGGCGCATCACCACTTTGAAGATCCGGCGCATCGCACGGTAGCGAATGCCCGGTTCGTGGCGCGCCAGATTGGCGAGCAGCTCGTGCAGTTCCAAGGATCGGCCGCTGTTGGCACCGGCGGACGACTCGGCATCCTCCTTCAGTTTGTCCCGCAATCTGACCACTGCATCCATCGGAGACTCAAGCAACATCTTCAACAACACCAGGTGCAGCAAATGCAGGATATCCTTCATCGAAGTGTTTTCGTGCGCCTGTTCGAGAGCGCCGCGTACGATCTCCCGATAGACCTCGCGAAAGGCGTCAAAATCGCTGTTGGAGGGTGAGTTACCTGTGTATGCCCAACCGTGCTTGACCAAATCCTCGTGCACGATCATGTCTGACAAATTGACCAGAATATCGCGAAACTTGTGGCTCACGGCCACATCGATGCGCTGGTTATCGATGCCGATCTGAAACTGATTCAAGCGCACCTGCGGCGCAACGCTGACTCGTAGCGGCGCAAGAAACTCTTCGACTTCTGGTGCACGATGTAACAGTTTACTGATCCTGGTATTCACGAATACCCGTGATGCTATAGGGTCGGCTCTAATCCACTGCACTGAACAGGGGATCGGGCTTGCTAAAGTTCCATGTTACTCAAAGTGTTAGCAAATTTCAGCATAGTTGAGCCGACGCCAATTGGACAAGTATCCATGGCGAAGCGCCTTCTGGAGTCAAGGAAAGTGTGAACGGCGTTGTGAAACGCCCCCCTACCGGCACAAAAAATTCCAACCTTTTGATTATATTGAAATTTTCAGGCTCAACGCGCCAACATAGTGGCGAGAAGCTGATCTTCCAGCTCGATTCTCACAGCCAACTCCTCGCCGAGGCGGGAGAGATCCTTCGCAAGAGCATCGAGCTTCAGTGTATGGTCAGATATATCATACTTGTCGTTGAAAGCAACCGCCGCATCACTGGCCGCGACAAAGTCGGGGTAGATCCTATTGGCCACGCGGAGCACGGCACTGCGACGCTCATTACCATCGCTGATGCGCCCGAATACCTCGAAATGGCCAAACGCGGTGTAGTCGATGAGGACCTGGCAGAAGGTCTGTAGCAACGAATCGAGCGATGAAGAACGTTGATAGGGTTCCAATCCGGCGACCTGACAAAACAGCACGAGCACCTCTTGACGCTCTTTCAACAGTTTATCGATCAAATCCTGTGTGGTGGTTCTGCGCTCCACGGATTCAGTCTGTTGAGAACTCATGGAAGCCCTCCCCCTTGCCTACTTTACTGTAATTATGTTCGACGATGGTGAATATTGACGCTGGCCCGTGTCAATCCCCAAAATCTGTCGTCTGTAAAGCTAACCACCATTGGCAGCTTCTGGCAAGAGTCGATTAAGAAGACGTTAATCGACTAATATTGCACTATGCAATGGGAACACCTGTCACAAAAGCCGCTGCAATCGAGTCTGCGTCATCGAATGTGGACCTTTAAGAACCGCTTTCCTCACCGTCTCATCCTGCTCGGACTGTTCATATCGGTCTCCCCAGTGCTGCCGGCCGCTACACCATCCAGCATCATGAGCGAAGCCATGATCACGATGATGGACGCCATGGGTGACTTGGCGCATCGATTCAAGGGCACTGGCAACTGGTCCCTCGGCGACAGCTACAGACCCAACCGTTCCCGCTACGGGTTCTCCCGTTATCCGTACAATCTCTACTCGCTGCCCGGCAACGGCTTGCCCTATGGCCTGCCGTTACAATCACCGGCGCCCAATCTGGGTGGCCCGCCCGCTCCGGGAGCTCTACCCTTCAACTCACCCCTGCACAAGCCCAGCGTATCACCGGTTGACGGCATTTGGCTCGGTCGCGCTGGCGAGATCGTCCTGGTCATGTACGGCCACTTCCGAATCTATGCCAGTACGGAGGTCTATCGAGACGGACGCTTCGAGATCATCGGCGAGCGTCTGGTTATGTATGACCCGGAGAGTGATCGCCGCATGCTTTTTGACTACCACCTGAGAGAGGGGCACATGATCCTGCGCAGTCAATCGGGCATTATCACGCAGTTCAAACAGCTGCCTATACCCATTCCACCCTACTATTTTTTCGCCAGCCCAGTCTCACCCAATTATTAATCCGGCGACCACGAATGGACACCAGCCACCGCGAAACTATGCCAAATTTTGGCTTGCTGTGCTAAAGCCATTCACAGTGATTAGAGATTTTTGCGATTTTGTTCTTTGTGGCTAATTTGCGTTCGACACAGGTCCCGTTATCTGTTGCCAGCGCGCAGTTTCACGTTCAGAATTTCCCACGTTGAAAATGGTTAATAAAATGGGTTGAGGACTTTATGAATAGGGTCTGTATTTTAGGTGGAAGCGGCTTTGTTGGACAGCACTTGGTGGCCAGCCTCAGTCAGCGCGGCCTGCCTTGCCGGGTACTGACCCGGCATCCCCAGCGCCACGCCGGGCTTCGCGTCAATCCAGGAGCCGAGGTGGTAAAGCTCGCCCGTCTGGATACGGACTCCCTGCTGCCCCAGTTCAGGGATTGCCACACTGTGATCAACCTGATCGGCATTCTCAACGAAACCAAAGGTGCAACCTTTCGCCGCCTACATGTTGAACTGGTCGATACGATGGTGGATGCCGCCATCAAGGCCGGCGTCAAGCGCCTGCTGCACATGAGCGCGCTACACGCCAATGCCGCCCGCGGCACCAGCGAATATCTGCGCAGCAAGGGTGAAGGGGAAAACCGCGCTCATACACACGGCGGCAGTGCCCTCAAGGTCACCAGCTTCCGCCCCTCGGTGATCTTTGGTGCGGGTGACAGTTTCTTCAACCGCTTTGCGAAACTACTGCGCATCTCGCCGCTGTTCTTTCCCCTGGCCTGTCCGCAGAGCCGTTTCGCGCCGGTCTGGGTCAATGATGTCAGCGAAGCCTTTGTCCGCAGCCTGTTCGATGAAGGCACGGTGGGTAAACACTACGATCTTTGCGGCCCCAAGGTCTACACCCTGCGTGAACTGGTCGCATACACAGCGCAGACCACCGGTCTGCGCCGCCTGATCCTTCCGCTCGGTGACGGACTGTCGAAGCTGCAGGCAAATATCTTTGGACTGCTTCCGGGCCGGCCCTTTACCCTCGACAACTACCTTTCGCTGCAGTGTGACAGCGTCTGTGAGATCAATGGTTTCGAAGCACTGGGGATCACGCCGCAGGCAATCGAGAGCATCGTCCCACGCTACCTCGCACAGAACAGCCACCGCGGCAGATTTGACTACTACCGACGCCGGATCTCAAGCGGGAGCTGATCACAAATCGGTCAGTACGATGAAAAAATCGCAAATTTGGAAAAGGCACGTCTGCGTCAAAGCCCGATTCTGCTGGGCTACAATTCAGCCAACACGTACCAGGAACTGTTGCAGTCATCCCTAGCCATTTCGTTGCAAGCGCTCGACTAGTCGCAGACGAATTCTCTTGCTGACTCAGTAGCTGGCCGCCGATTCCACCTACTCTCATAAAACCGATTGCATGAAGTCAAGCCACCTATTACATCTCCTGCTCCCGCTGATACTGCTGGCAGGCCCGCAGCTCGCCGCCGGCGCTCACTCCCTGCCCCAGGCAGTGGATCTGCAAAGACTCGGCGACAGCGCTGAGCAGCGCCGTATCCCGATACTCTTGATGATCTCCCAGTACCATTGCAGCTTCTGTGAATTGATGAAGCGGGAGGTACTGAATCCGATGCGGATCAGCGGTGACTACACCGATCGGGTATTGATGCGGGAACTGCTGATCGATCCGGGAGAGACGGTGACAAACTTCGATGGCCATCGCGAGGCGGCAGAGAGCTTCAGCAGTCGCTATCAGGTCCAAGTCACACCAACGCTGCTGTTTCTGGACGGTGACGGCAACGAGGTGGCGGAGCGAATACTCGGCATCAACACCATCGACTACCTGTTATTCTATATCGAGGAAGCCATCGAGACGGCCACGAAAACCATGCTCAGCGAGGCTATCAGATAGACAATCAGCCGAGCGGAATTGGGCGGGGCCCACTATCAGGATGCACCGATTGCGTGGCCTGTCTCCTCACAAACGCTCGCAAAAATCCCGTAAACTGAAACCCTGCAGGTTCATTTTGATCCCCTTGAGCAAACCGAGGACCTTAAAGCGTTCTCCCATCTCCGACGGCAGCGTCAGC